>NCDQ01000135.1 GCA_002280275.1 Caulobacter vibrioides
GCCGCAGCGGTCGCCGTCGCCGTCGAAGCCGAACGCCAGGTCCGCGCCGGTCTCGCGAACGGCGTGGGCCATCGCGTGCAGCATCTCGGCGTCTTCGGGGTTGGGGTTGTACTTGGGGAAGGTGAAGTCGAGGTCGGTGTCCATCGGAACGACTTCGGCGACGCCCATCTTCTGCAGGGCCTCGACCACGAAGGCGCCGGCCGTGCCGTTGCCGCAGGCGGCGATCACCTTCAGGGGGCGCGTGACGCTGGCGCGCTTGGCGACATCGTCGATATAGCGCTGAGCCTGGCCCTGCACCCGGACCAGCTTGCCGCCGTCGCGCTCGACGAACCGGGCGTTCAGCACGATGTCCTTCAGGCGGCTCATCTCGTCGGGGCCGAAGGTCAGGGGCTTCTGGGCGCCCATCTTCACACCGGTCCAGCCGTTCTCGTTGTGGCTGGCGGTGACCATCGCCACGCACGGGATGTCGAGGTCGAACTGGGCGTGATAGGCCGTCGGCGACAAAGCGAGGCCGATGTCATGCACTTCGCAGCCGGCGCTGATCAGGCCCAGGATCAGGGCGTTCTTGATCGAGGACGAGTATGAGCGGAAGTCGTGGCCGACCACGATCTTCGATTGGCCCAGCTCGTGGATATAGGTCCCAAGACCCAGGCCCAGCGCCTGCACGCCCAACAGGTTGATCTCCGGGCCAAACAGCCAGCGCGCATCGTACTCGCGAAAGCCGGTCGGCTTGACCAGGGCTTCGTTCTCATAAGCGGCGGTATTGGGAACCAGATCGGCGCGCGGCGCGGAGAACATTGAAGGCTCGCTTTGTCAGGAGATGGCGCGAAGTAGCATCCGGCAAAGTCGAAGCTCGCCGGGCGCAAAACAGGAAAAATGTCGCCTTTAGTAAGCGTTCTCGGCCATCAGCAGACGCGGCACGGTCATCAGCAAGATCTTGACGTCGCCGCCGAGAGTGCAGCGCTCGATGTATTCGTTATCCGCATCGATGCGGGCGGCCATGGCTTCGACCGCGCTGGTGCCGCCGCGAAGGCCTTTGATTTGGGCCAGGCCCGTCAGGCCCGGACGGGTGCGGAAACGCAGATGATAGTTGGCGATCAAGGCGCCGTACTGCTCGTCGTGCGCCAGGGCGTGCGGGCGAGGACCCACGATGGACATGTCGCCCCGCAGGACGTTCAGGAGCTGGGGCAGCTCGTCGATGCTGGTCTTGCGGATGAAGCGTCCGATCGTCGTGATGCGGTCGTCGTCGCGCTTGGCTTGAACGACCTTGGAGCCATTCTCCTGGCACCGCATCGAGCGGAACTTGAAGATCGTGAAGGCCTTGCCGTTCAGTCCGCCCCGCGACTGGCGGAAGAGCACCGGGCCCGGCGATTCCAGCTTGATCAGGACTGCTACGAGAAGAAGGAGCGGCGCGAAGAACAGCAAAGCGCCGCCCGCCACCAAAACATCCATGGCGCGCTTAAGCGGATCTTTAGCGACCGGTGACGTTTTCACGCCACAGGCTCGCCGGTCCGCAGACGGATTCGTTGCGATCAGCACGTGGTCCCCACCAGTGTAAACCCCGGATCTTTGCCGGATGATTTAGAAAGCCTTTACTAAATCAGCGGGAGCGAAACAATCGGCACGTGGAGCGTTTACCAAGCTTTTTTGGGCATCCCGGAGACACTTGCGCGAGACGACAACATCCCTTGATGGTTTGGCGGGCGCCCAGTGACGCGGATCAACAATAAGTCCCCCAGGCAAGATCTCCGCAGCAGGCCAAAGCCCATTGATCCATCAACAAACGACGCTTTTCAAAGAGATCTCCCCGGCGATAGGCGGCCTCGACCTTGTTGCCGATCGTATGGGCCAAGGCCATTTCCACCACCTCGCCCTGAAACTCGGTCTCCTCCGCCGCCCAGTCGCGGAAAGAGCTCCGAAACCCATGGCTGGTCAGATCAACGCGCCCCATTCGTCGCAAGACGGCGAGCAATGCCATGTTGCTAAGACCCTTGCCGGCAAGCTGCCCCCAGAACACCGGACCGACAGGTCCAGCCTCGCCAGCCTTCAGCGTCTTGCGGTGGCGCCGCGCTTCGATCTCAAACCAGGCCTCGCGCTGATACTCCAAGATCTCGAGGGCAGCTGCGCTGAGCGGCACGCGGTGCTCACGTCCGGCTTTCATCCGCGAAGCCGGCACAGTCCAGACCTTGTTGTCGAGATCGATCTCGCTCCAATCGGCGCCGATCACCTCGCCCGTGCGCGCGGCCGTCAGGATGACGAAGCGCAAGGCCAACACCCCTACCCCGGTCTGCTTAGACATGGCCGCCATAAACTGGCGCATCTCCCGATAGTCGAGCGCCGCGTGGTGCTTGACCGTCGTCACTTTTGACTTGGCCGGCAGGATCATTTCGATGTGACCCTTCCAGCGCGCAGGGTTTTCGCCCTGGCGATAACCCTGCACTGCGCCCCAGCTGAGCACAGCTTCGATACGCCCCCGCAGCCGACTGGCCGTCTCTGATTTCGTCAGCCAGATCGGCTCAAGCGCTCTGAGGACATCAGCCGTCTCAATCTCGGCCAGCGCCTTCGAACCAAAGTGTGGGACAGCGTAGGTGTTGAGCGTGCTTGTCCATTGCTGGATATGCTTCTCGTTGCGCCAGGCGGCCTTGTTACCGTCAATGTAGGCGGCCATCGCTTGGGCGAAGGTGACGCCCTTTCGCTCCAGCTTGACCGCACGGCCTTTGGCGTCAGCGCGCGCGCCCAGCGGATCATCACCGTTGTAGCGTTGCAGGCGCGCCGCCCGCGCCTTTTCCCGCGCCTCGGCTAAGGAAACGAACTCGAGAGGACCAAGGCCCATCTGACGTTCGCGGCCTAGGACGCGATAGCGGAAAATCCATGACCTCGCCCCGCTTGGCGTGACCTGCAGATAGAGGCCGCCGCCGTCCGGGTATCGCCCCGCGCCTTGCAGCTTGCGGACCGTCATCGCCGTGAGTCGCTCGTATACGCGCGCCATCGCTAACCCACACTCTGACCCAAGTGGGGCTAACCCCCACTTTGACCCCCGCGGCTGTTCATCATAGAGGCGGATCTTGATGGATGCGTCCAGACACAGAAACGCGAGTTTTCCGTGATAAATCAACGGACTTCCGACGTTTGCGGACGCTGGTGGATATGTCTGGAAAGTGGGGCTGGCGGAGACGGAGGGATTCGAACCCTCGATACCCTTTTGAGGTATGCCGCTTTAGCAAAGCGGTGCCTTCAGCCTCTCGGCCACGTCTCCTCCTGAGAGGGAGCGGTTCGATAGCCTGTTCGCTTCGCGATGACAACGGCGGATATCGGAAAATTCCGGTGTTAACGTGACGCTCAGACGGGCTCGCTAGGCTGAACACGGTTTTCTCAACAACGAGCGCCGTGCGTCCTGTGCCTTCACCCATCTCCAAAGCCGAAACCCTGGCCTTCGCTCCGGCGGCGCAGGCGCCAACCCCGCGATCCGGCGGTGGCGGCGACCCGTCAGGCGCGGCCAAGCGGGGTCCCTTTCGGCCGGGGCGGCTGGTCCCTTCGCGCGCACGCCTGGAGACGCGCCTGCTGGCGCGCACTTTCAAGGGCGTAGACATTCTGATCGCCGCCTGTGTCGCAGTCGCGGTCACGGTGCTTGGGTCCCCGGTCGTGGCGGGCGTCTGGGCGATCACCGCGTTGGTCGGCCTGCGGCTCGTCGAGGCCTACGCCTTTCCGCGCAAGCAGGCGCTTGGCGCGCACATGGCTCGCGTGGGCCTGGCCCTGGGCGCAAGCTTCCTGCTCGCCACGGGCGCAAGCCTGGTGTTCGGGCGATCTGAAGCGCCTGTCGTCTGGACCCTGCTGGCCGCCACGGCCGCCATCGCCGCGGCGCACGGGGCCTGGTGGACGATGATCGCCCGCGGCCGCGCCCAAGGGCGACTGACGCCCAATATCGTTGTCGTCGGCGCGACCAAGAACGCCGAACGCCTGATCGAGGCGGCCATGCGCACCGGCGAGGTCAATGTGCTGGGCGTCTTCGATGATCGCCTGGACCGCGCGCCGGAAAACATCATGGGCGTGCCGGTGCTAGGCGACACCGGCGCCCTGCTTGATCACCGCATCATGCCCTATGTCGACCGCGTTGTGATCGCGGTGGCGTCCACCGCCCAGGCGCGAGTGCGGCAGCTGGTCGACAAGCTGGACGTTCTGCCCAACCCGCTGCACCTCTTCATCGACATCGGCGGCGCGGCCGAGGACGACGCGGCTCTGGTGCGTATCGCGGCCGGAAGCGAGGCGCCGCTCTCGGGTTCGCCCGCCTCGACCCGTCGCGCTCTGCTCAAGCGCGCCCAGGATCTGGTGGTCGCGGGCCTGGGCCTCTTGGTCGCCGGTCCGGTGATGCTGCTGGTCGCCCTGGCGGTGAAGCTGGACAGCCCCGGTCCGGTCTTTTTCCGTCAGCGCCGTCACGGCTTCAATAACGAGGCGATCCTAGTCTGGAAGTTCCGCTCGATGCGCCACGAGATGGCCGACGCCAGCGCCGCGCGCCAGATCAGCGCCGATGACGACCGAGTCACCCGCGTGGGTAAGTTCATCCGCAAGACCAGCCTCGACGAACTTCCGCAGCTGTTCAACGTGCTCACGGGCGAGATGTCGATCGTCGGTCCCCGCCCCCACGCCATCGGCATGAAAACTGCGGGCGTGGAGTCGGCCAAGCTGGTCGCCCAATACGCCCACCGCCATCGCATGAAGCCCGGCGTCACGGGCTGGGCCGCCATCAAGGGTTCGCGCGGACCCGTCGACACGCCTGAGAGCGTTCGACTACGCGTGGCGCTCGACGTGGACTATATCGAACGTCAGTCATTTTGGCTGGACCTCTACATCATCGCCATGACCATCCCCTGCCTGCTGGGGGATCGGTCCGCCGTGCGCTAGGCAGCGCGGATGTTCTGGCGCGGCGTCCTCGGCTATCTGCCAGTCAACATCGTTCAGGGGGTGGTGGGGCTGCTCACCATCGTCCTGTTCACGCGCTTGCTGGATCCGGCGCAATATGGCGTCTACGCCCTGGCGTTCTCGGTCTTCAGCCTAGTCCAGACCAGCCTGCTGACCTGGACTGAGGCGGCCATGGCGCGGTTCCTGGCCACGCGCGCTGAGGACGGGCGCATCGCCGACCACTTTGCGACGCTGTACCGGCTTTGGCTGGGCGCGGCGTTGGTCGTGCCTGTGGTCGGCGGCGCGGTGCTGACCTTCGCGCCGCTGAACGCGCCCCTGCGCATCGCGCTGGCGGCCGGCTTCGCCGCCGTACTGGTCAACAGTCTGGTGAAGCTGGCCCAGGAACGTCGTCGCGCGGCGGGCGAGGTCTCCAGCGCGGCCCTGTTGTCGATGGTTCAGACGGCCGGCGGCTTCGCCCTGGGCCTGGGCTTCGCGCTGGGCGGTCTGGGCGGCGCGGCGCCGCTGCTGGGGATCGGGATCGTGTCCGTGGCCTGCGTGGCGGCGGTGCTGCCCCGCGAGTTGAAATTCATGACCGGCGGCCGCTTCGACAGGGCGATGGCGCACGCCTACTTCAGCTACGGCACCCCCGTGGCGCTGTCGCTGATCCTGGCCCTAGTGCTGGCCAGCACCGACCGCCTGCTGCTGGCGACCTTCCTCGACGAGGCCACGGTCGGCGTCTACCACGCCGGTTATTCGCTGGGCAGCCGGACCCTGGACGTCGTGTTCATCTGGCTGGGCATGGCCGGCGGGCCAGCCCTGATCCAGGCGCTGGAGCGCGGCGGCCAGCCCGTCCTGGAGGACGCCGCCCGCGAACAGGCCGGCGTCATCGTGCTGCTGACCCTTCCCGCCGCCGTGGGCCTGGCGCTGGTCGCGCGCCCGCTGGCGGACCTGATGGTCGGCGAGGCCATGCGCGCGCAGGCCAGCCACGTGACGCCCTGGATCGCCGCCAGCGGCTGGCTGTCGGGCGTCACCACCTACTATCTGCTGCAGGCCTTCACCCTGGCCCGTCGGACCTCGCTGCTGATCGTCAGCATGAGCGCGCCGGCCCTAGCCAATCTGGCGCTGAACCTTGTCCTGATCCCGCGCCTTGGCCTCGACGGCGCCTTGATCGCCACGACAGTCAGCTATGGCCTCGGCGCTGTCGCGGCCTGGGCGCTGGGCCGCCGCGCCTGCCCTCTGCCGATCCCCTGGGCGGTGCTGGCCAAGGCCGCCGGCGCAAGTCTGGCCATGGCCGCCTGCGTCGCCATGCTTCCCGCGCCGGGCGGATTGCTGGAACTGGTCCTGAAGGCCGGAGTCGGCGCCGCCGTCTACGGCGCGCTGGTGCTGGGCACCGCCTGGGCCGCAGCGCAGCCGCGCCTTTCGGTGCTGATCCCGACCTTCCGCGACGACCCCAGCGCCCTGCTCAAAGCCCTGGACCAGACCACCGCCGCCGTGGAGGTCGTGGTGCTGGACGACGGTGGCGGCGATGACGCCCTGGCCGAACGGATCTCCCGCTGCATCGAGAAGATGCGCACGCCGGCCCGCTTCGTGCGCCTGTCGCGCAACGAGGGCCGCGCCAAGGGCCGCAATCGCTTGGCCTCGCACGCGCGCGGCGGCCACTTCCTGTTCCTGGACAGCGACATGCTGCCCGACACCGCCGACTTCCTGGACCGCTGGTCGGCGGTGGCCGACACCGGCGCGGCGGTGGCGTTCGGCGGCTTCACCCTGGACCAGACCCCTCTCCGCCCCGAGCACGCCCTGCACCGGGCTATGGCCCTGAAAAGCGACTGCACGCCCGCGCCCGAGCGCGCCAAGGCGCCGGAAAAGCACGTCTTCACCTCGAACCTGCTGGTCCGCCGCGACGTCTTTGAGACCGTCGGCTTCGACGAGGGCTTTTCCGGCTGGGGCTGGGAGGATGTGGAATGGGCCATGCGGGTGGCCCGCCAGCATCCTATCCTCCACATCGACAACACCGCCACGCACCTGGGCCTGGACCCCGCGCCGGTGATGGCCGCCAAGTACGAGCAGTCCGCCGCCAACTTCGCACGCGTGGTGGCCAGTCACCGGGAGGTCGTCAGCGCCTATCCCAGCTACAAGGTCGCCAAGCTGCTGAAGGCCGTTCCGCTCAGCAGCGTGTGGCGGCCGCTTCTGAAACAGGTGGCGCTGGCCGAGGCCGCGCCCGTCTCTCTCCGCGCCCTAGCCATGCGGCTCTATCGCGCGGCGCTTTATAGCGAGGCCGTCTGATGCCGGTGGAATTCGAAAAGGTCGACGCTTACGAGCCCGACCGCAGCCTGAAGGGCAAGCTGCGCCGTCGCCTGATCCGGCTGGCTCACCGTCGGCCGGCCAAGGTGGCGCTGGAGCGGCCGATGGTGTCGTTCAGCTTCGACGACGCCCCCGCCACCGCCTGCGAGGCCGGGGCTAGGGCTCTGGAGGCGCGGGACCTGCGCGGCACCTATTACTTCGCCGCCGGCCTTGCTGGCCGCGACGGACCCATGGGCCGCTACGCCGCGGGCGAGGACGCCCGCCGCCTGCATGAGGCCGGGCACGAGATCGCCTGCCACACCTACTCCCACCTCGATTGCGGCCAGTCGAGCCAGACCGAGACGTTGGCGGACGTGGACCGCAACGCCGAAAGCCTCGCGGCCTGGGGCGCGGGCGACCCGGTCAGCTTCGCCTATCCGTACGGGGATGTGGCCGCCCCGGCCAAGACCGCGCTGAGCGGCCGGTTCAAGACGCTGCGCGCCCTGCATCATGGCCTGATCACCGATGGGGCAGATCTCAACCAGACGCCCGCCGTCGGCATCGAGGGGGAAGATGGCGAAGCGGTCGCCAAGGCCTGGCTCGACAAGGCCAAGGCGCGCAAGGCCTGGCTCATTCTTTATACGCATGATGTCGCCGCGCAGCCGTCCCAATGGGGCTGCACGACGGACGCCTTGGAGCGCCTGATCGATCGCGCCGTCGCAGATGGATTTGATGTCGTCACCGTGGCCGAGGGTTCGCGGCGGATCGGGCTTTAGGCCTCGTCCAGCGCCCGGTCGGAGAAGGCCAGCTTGGCGGCCAGAGAGACGAACAGCACCCAGCGGAAGTCATTATAGACCACCGCGATGCTCTCGGTCAGGCTGACCAGGGTGAACACCACCAGGAACGGGAAGGCCAGCATGGCGCCGCGCTCGCGATAGACCGCGACCACCGCCAGCGACATGGTCTGCAGATAGAACAGCCCCCAGGCGATCAGGCCGAACAGGCCGATGCCGAGCCACTGTTCCAGCCAGGAATTGTGGGCGTGCTGGGGGACGAACTTGGCGTCGTTGACGATCCAAGCCAGCGGCCCCCAGCCGGACTGGTCGCTCCAGACCGCAGCATAGCCATAGCCCTGCCAGGGCCTCTGCTCGATCTGGCGCATGGCGGCGGTCCAGATCTCGGTGCGGCCCGTCAGGGTAATCTCGAAGAGCACGTCCGAGGCCAGCAGCACGAACATCGCCAGCAGCAGCGCCCCGGTGACCCCAGCCCAGGTGGCGGCGGCGCCGAGGGCGGGCCCGCGCTGGACGATCCACACGAACCCCAGCGCCGTCATCCCCAGCAACAGCGAGGCCAGCGCCGTCTTGGATTGCGACAGCAGCACCAGGCCGATGGCCAGACCCGCGAACAGCGTGAAAAGCTTGGCGCGATCGGGGTTCAGCAAGGCCCCCGCGCCCAGCAGACAGGCCCCGAACGCCATCAGCCCGCCCAGCCCGTTCTTCTCCATCCACAGCCCGCGCCAGGCGCCGGGAAAGATCTCGGTCATCACCCCGATCGACGGCAGGGCGAGGCTTACTGCATAGCTCGCCACGATCAGGATGCAGAAGACGATCCCGTACAACCGCGCTAGCTCAGCCCAGCGGAACCTGGAAGCCAAGGCCAGGCCCGCCAGGGTGGTGCAGCCGACAGCGAAGCCGCGGCGGATCGAGACATCGGGCTGGATCGACCAGGCGATCGACGCCGCGACCACACCCATGAGAATGATCAGGAACGGCTGCCGCACGCTCACCCGGATCATGTTCCAGGGACGCGCCATGATTAGCAGGAAGGCCAGGCCATAGGC
>NCDQ01000598.1 GCA_002280275.1 Caulobacter vibrioides
GTCGGGGCTGTCGCTGTTGAAGGGGTTCTTCTGGTCCATCGACGGCGGAAAGAAGGTCGAATCGCAGTGACCGCCCGTCGCGCCGAACGAGATGGCGGCGGTGACGATCCGGGGACCGGGCACATAGCCCGCGTCGATCGCCTCGCGCAGGCCCACGTCGTCATAATCGGCGGCGCCGACATTGCGCACGGTCGTAAAGCCCGCCTCCAGGGTCTTCTTGGCGTTGGCGGTTTGCACCACGCTCCAGAAGCGGTCGCTGTATTCCAGGCTGTTGTAGCCGCCGATCTCGGCCAGGCTGTCGAGGTGCACGTGCATGTCGATCAGACCCGGCAGCAGGGTCGCGCCGGGCAGGTCGATGGCGACAGCGCCGGCCGGAACCGCGTCGCCCTTCTTGCCGACGGCGGTGATGCGCCCGTCGGTCACGATGACCAGGGGGTTGTCGACATATTTGCCGCTCGCCACGTCGAGCAGCCGCGCGGCGCTGACCGCCTTGACCTCAGCAGCGTTCGCCGCGCCCGCCAGCCCCATCGCCGCGCTCGTCATGAGCGCCGCGATCTGAATCCCCTTACGCATGTCACCATCCCCATCAAACTTCAGCGACAGACGCTAGCATGCGGATCGGTCCCGTCGAGCCCCCTGCTCCGGAACAGCGCGGTCTGACGACGACACTGCTGGCGGCGAGGACGCAACGCCGCCCTCGACCCGTCAGCGGCGATCGCCTATGGGATCACGAGCATGGGGACGTGGCGGAATCGGTAGACGCGCCGGACTTAAAATCCGTTGGAGCAATCCGTGTGGGTTCGAGTCCCACCGTCCCTACCAACCAACCAACCAACCTTCGGACGAGCCCAAAAAGTCGGTTCGCGCCTTTGGGGAATAAGCAGCGCCGGGTAGAATATTCGTTTCGGCAAACCTCGACTCCGGTCAGGATCGCGACAGTCGAATCCAGGTGCTGTAAACCCTGTCGCTTTCCCTCGTAGCGTTTCGAGTCCAGTAGAATGGCTGAAGACAAGTCTCCCGATCCCGTCGACATCCATGTTGGTCGGCGCCTTCGTATGCGCCGCAAAGATCTGGGCTATTCCCAGCAGGCGCTGGCTGACGCGCTCGGCCTGACGTTCCAGCAGGTGCAGAAGTATGAAGGCGGGTCCAACCGGATCAGCGCCAGCAAGCTGCACGCTGCGGCCGTGTTCCTGAAAACACCGGTGGCCTTCTTCTTCGAGGGCCTTGTCGATCCTGAGGGGATCGACAGCACGGCGGCGACCCTGGCCAACGAAATGGCCAGCTTCTGGTCGCTTCCGGGCGGTCCGGACCTGGCGCGCGCCTATGCCGCGATCGAGTCGGCGGGCATGCGCAAGCATCTGATGGACCTGGCCCGCGCGATCGCCGGC
>NCDQ01000599.1 GCA_002280275.1 Caulobacter vibrioides
GAGCCGGGGCAGCTCTGGCGTTACAGCGTCGCGGCCGACATCCAAGGCTATATCGTCGAGAAGCTGTCGGGCCAGAGCCTGCCGGTGTTCATGCAGGAGCGCATCTTCACGCCGCTGGGCATGAAGGACACGGCCTTCTACGTGCCTGAGGAGAAGCAGGCCCGTCTAGCGGCGCTCTACGACGCTGATCCGGCCACGGGGCAACTGGTTCCCGCCGTCGAAGGCGCGTGGCGCGACGTCAGCAAGCCGCCCGCCGCGCCGTTGGGCGGGGGCGGCCTTGTCTCGACTGCTGGAGACTTTTCCCGCTTCGCCCAGATGATCCTGAACAAGGGCGAGTTGGACGGCGTGAGGATCCTCAAGCCGGAAACCGTGGCGCTGATGACCCAGAACCACCTGCCCGAAGGGTTTGTGGTCACCACCAATGGCACCGCAGGGGTCCTGGCGCCGGCGACGCGGCCTTTTCCGTTCGCGGCGGGCATGGGCTACGGGATCGATCTGGCGGTCGCCATCGACCCCGCCGCGTCCGGCGCGCCGGTTGGGCCCGGAACTGTCAGCTGGGGGGGCAGCGCGGGCACCTGGTTCTGGATCGACCCGACCAACAACCTGTTCTTCGTCGGCATGATCCAGCGGCTGGGCGGCGTTGGCCCTGGTCTGGACGCCCAATCGCGGACCCTGGTCTACCAGGCGCTGGAGCGCCCGCCTGTGCCGCCCGTGCAGGTCTCGTCGAAGTCGCCCGCCAAGCCGACGGTGTCGCGCTAAGAAAGAAAGCTCCCCACGCCATGAGGCGAGGGGAGCTCCTGCGCGACCTGGAAGGGCTGAAGTTCTAGGCCGCGAAGAGGATGTCTTCGGCGCCGTTCGCGCGCCCGACCGAAAGGCTCGTGACGCCGGCCAGCTTGATCAGGCCATCGCCAGCATCCAGGCCCGCCACGCCGTTCTGATGGAAGACATAGGTGTCACCGTTCCATTCGAAGACGGTGTTGCTGTTCGCTGCGGTCATGCCCGCATAGGCCGTCAGGGCTTCGTCGAAGGTGGCCGTCGTGATGAAAAAGAGCTGCTTCTTCTCGCCCGGGCCGACGACGCCAGCGAAGCTCAGCAGATCGCGGCCTTTCTGGAAGTCTTCGATGACGGCGATGTCGGATACCTTGCCACCTGTCATGTGCAAGCCCGCAAAGGAGCCCACATCGACCGAGTCATAGCCATCGCCTGTGGTGATCCGACCGTCGAACTGCTCGACAAAGATGATGTCGTTGCCGGTTCCGGTGTCGATATGACCGCGCATCGGACCATTGTCGGCATGGACGACGTCGTTGCCGCCGCCGGTGCGGATGTAGCGTCCGGCGTCTAGCCCGCCTTGGTCGGCCACGATCGGCTTGAGGGTGTCGTTGCCGCATAGCTGGCGCGTTCGCCGGGGAGGCCCGGATCCGACGGCCCGCCCTTGGCGTAGTCGCCGCCGGCGCCATAGGCCGACCTGAAGACCGGCAGGGCGGCGGCCTTCCCGTCGATTCCGATATCAGCGAGATAGGCCTGTACGGCGTCGACATAGGGGCCCTTGTCCGCCTTGACCGCTTCGGCCATCAGCCAGCCGACCATGGCCGCCCGCGTGCCGAGGCCGTTGCCCCCGTCGCCGCCGATCTCTGCGAAATACTCACCGCGCGTATACGTGCCCCCACGCCCGTTCGGGATTTCCGCGCTCAGGATCTGGATCACGTCGTCGATCGACTTTTCCGCGCCGAAGAGCTTGGCGTAGGCTTTGCGGAAGGTGTCATAGGCGGTTCCAGACGCGCCATAGGCGTCGATGAAGTTCTGCTTGGCCTCGCCGTGCTTCACCAAGCTGACCGCGAAGTTGATGAAGCGATTTTCCAGATTGAAGTTGGCGTAGTAGGCGCTGTTCAGGTTGTTCGGGTTTCCGCCGTTGGGCGAGACGAGGTAGTCGACTCCCAAATTGCTCAGGGTCAGGTCGGCCAAGAAGCCGTAGGACATCACCGCCACCTGCGTCGTCGCCTTGGCGCTGTCTTGAATCCAGCTGACCGCGCTGGCGTAGGTCCAAAGATCTCCGACCATGCCATTGCGCGCGGCGTCGATGCCTTGCGCCATGAGGG
>NCDQ01000600.1 GCA_002280275.1 Caulobacter vibrioides
GTCCGGAAGTAGAACTGCGGACGATAGTTGGTGAAGAACGGCGTGTGACGGCCACCCTCTTCCTTGGTCAGGATATAGGCCTCGGCCACGAACTTGGTGTGCGGCGTGATCGAACCCGGCTTGCAGAGCACCTGGCCACGCTCGACGTCTTCACGCTTGGTGCCGCGCAGCAGCACGCCGACATTGTCGCCAGCCTGGCCCTGGTCCAGCAGCTTGCGGAACATCTCGACGCCCGTGCAGGTCGTCTTCTGGACCGGACGGATGCCGACGATCTCGACTTCCTCACCGACCTTCACAACGCCCTTTTCGATCCGGCCGGTCACCACGGTGCCACGGCCCGAGATCGAGAACACGTCTTCCACAGGCATCAGGAACGGCAGGTCCACCGGACGTTCCGGCTGCGGGATGTAGTCATCCACCGTCTGCATCAGCGCCAGGATCGCCTTCTCGCCGATCTCCGGGTCACGACCCTCAACCGCCGCAAGCGCAGAGCCCTTGGTGATCGGAATGTCGTCGCCCGGGAACTGGTAGGACGACAGCAGCTCGCGCAGCTCCATCTCCACCAGGTCCAGCAGCTCCTCGTCGTCGACCATGTCGACCTTGTTCAGGAACACCACCAGGGCCGGCACGCCAACCTGACGGGCCAGCAGAATGTGCTCGCGGGTCTGCGGCATCGGACCATCAGCGGCCGAGCACACCAGGATCGCGCCATCCATCTGCGCCGCGCCCGTGATCATGTTCTTCACATAGTCAGCGTGGCCAGGGCAGTCGACGTGGGCGTAGTGACGGTTGGCCGTCTCATATTCCACGTGCGCCGTGTTGATCGTGATCCCGCGGGCCTTCTCTTCCGGCGCCGCATCAATCTCGTCGTACTTCTTCGCCGTCGCACCACCAGACTTCGCCAGCGTCATCGTGATCGCCGCCGTCAGCGTCGTCTTGCCATGGTCAACGTGACCAATCGTGCCGATGTTGCAATGCGGCTTGTCGTCTTGCCATGGTCAACGTGACCAATCGTGCCGATGTTGCAATGCGGCTTCGTGCGTTCAAACTTCTCTTTGGCCATTTCAAGCTCCAGCCCTGTCCGGGCTCGTCCTCTAACTAGGGTTGGAAAGTCTTAGGCGTACTTCTTGATGACTTCGTCAGCCACATGCTGCGGGACCGGCTCATAGTGGTCATACAGCATGGTGAACTGAGCGCGGCCCTGTGACATGCCCCGAAGGGTGTTCACATAACCGAACATATTGGCCAGCGGCACGAAGGCGTTGATGACCGTCGCATTGCCGCGCATGTCCTGGCCCTGGATCTGGCCGCGACGACCATTCAGGTCGCCGATGACCGAACCCAGATACTCTTCCGGGGTCACGACCTCGACGGCCATGATCGGCTCGAGCAGCTTGGGCGAACCCTTCTCGCGCAGTTCCTTGAAGGCGGCGCGCGAAGCGATTTCGAAGGCCAGAACCGAGGAGTCGACGTCGTGATAGGCGCCGTCGATCAGGGTGGCTTTGAAGTCGATCAGCGGGAAGCCGGCCAGCAGGCCGTTGTCCTTGGCCGATTCGAGGCCCTTCTGAACGCCGGGGATATACTCTTTCGGCACCGAACCGCCGGTCAGGGCGCTTTCGAACACAAAGCCCGACCCCGGCTCGCCCGGCTCGAACACCAGCTTCACGCGGGCGAACTGACCCGTACCGCCGGTCTGCTTCTTGTGGGTGTAGTCGATCTCGCAGCGCTTGCCGAGGCTCTCGCGATAGGCCACCTGCGGCGCGCCGATATTGGCTTCGACCTTGTAGGTCCGCTTCAGGATGTCGATCTTGATGTCCAGGTGCAGCTCGCCCATGCCCTTCAGGATGGTCTGGCCCGACTCGTGGTCGGTGGAGACCGTGAAGGACGGATCTTCAGAGGCCAGCTTGGCCAGGGCGACGCCCAGCTTCTCCTGGTCGGCCTTGGACTTGGGCTCTACGGCGATCTCGATATCCGGCGCGGGGAATTCCATGCGCTCAAGGATGACCGGCGACTTGGCCGGGTCGCACAGGGTGTCGCCCGTGCGGGTGTCCTTGAGGCCAGCCAGGGCGACGATGTCGCCGGCATAGGCTTCCTTGATGTCCTCGCGATTGTTCGAGTGCATCAGCAGCATGCGGCCAACCCGCTCGCGACGGTCGCGAGTGGAGTTCAGCAGCCCCATGCCGGTTTCGAGCTTGCCCGAATAGATGCGGCAGAAGGTGAGCGAGCCCACGAAGGGGTCGTCCATGATCTTGAACGCCAGAACCGACAGGGGCTCATCGTCCGAGGCGCGACGGGTGACCGGCTCTTCGGTCTTGAAGTCG
>NCDQ01000601.1 GCA_002280275.1 Caulobacter vibrioides
GGCGACCGCAAGTTCGCCGACGACCAGGCCATCGTCGGGGGCCTTGGCCGTTTCCGGGGCCAGCCGGTCGTGGTCATGGGCCACGAGAAGGGTCACGACACCACCACCCGCCTGAAGCACAACTTCGGCATGGCCCGTCCCGAGGGCTACCGAAAGGCCGTCCGCCTGATGGACATGGCCGAGCGCTTTTCCCTGCCGGTCATCACCTTCGTCGACACCGCCGGCGCCTATCCGGGCCTGGGGGCGGAAGAGCGCGGCCAGGCCGAGGCCATCGCCCGCTCGACCGAGCGCTGCCTCACGCTGGGCACGCCCATGGTCGCCACCATCGTGGGCGAGGGCGGCAGCGGCGGCGCGATCGCCCTGGCCGGCGCCAACCGCGTGCTGATCCTGGAGCACTCGATCTATTCGGTGATCTCGCCGGAAGGCGCGGCCTCGATCCTGTGGCGCGACGGCGCCCGGGCCAAGGACGCCGCCACCCAGATGCGCATCACGGCCCAGGACCTGATCAAGCTGGGCATCGTCGACCGCATCGTCGAGGAACCCGCCGGCGGCGCCCATTCCGACACCGAGGCGGCGATCCAGGCCGTCGGCGACGCGGTCGAGGACGAGCTGAAGGCCATGGCGGCCATGAGCCCGGCCGAGCTGAAGAAGCAGCGCGCCGACCGCTTCTACGCCATCGGCCGCGCCGGCTTGCAGTAGCCGCACAAGGACGAAGCCATGCTGTTCCGGACCATGCTGATCGCCGCCGTCGTTCTGACCGTGGCGCCCGTCGCGGCCCAGGCCCAGGACGACGTCAAGCTCAGCCCCGCCTATGAGCGTTGCATGGATAAGCCGGAGAACTCCACCACCTACGGGATTCTCAAGTGCGGCGACGCCGAGATCGCGTTTTAGGACGCCCGGTTGAACAAGGCCTACAAGGCGGACATGGCCGACTTGGCGGACTCTCCTGAAGTCAAGGCCGCCTTGCTCAAGGCCCAACGGGCCTGGATCGCCTTTCGCGACGCCGACTGCGCGACGGTCGGGGCGCTGAGCGGCGGCGCCATCCGTCCGATCTATATGCAGAACTGCTATCTGCAGCACACGGCGCGCCGGGCCCAAGCGCTGGAAGACCTGCTCAAGCCCTGAGCGGGTCGGGCTGCACGTCAAATCCCTAGAGCATTTTCCGATCCGATAGCGGTTCCGCACTGATCGGGCGATACCCCAGCCGGCGCGAAGGGGCGGGGCGGCTGGACCGTTCTTGGGCTAGGAGGCTTGGCGAAGGTTCGGGGTGTTCACGTCAAGCCGCTCAAACCGCCATGGGCTTCCCCCGCGACGCGGTTCTGAACATCGGCGAGCACTGCGTAAAGCTCGGCGACCGCAAGCGGCTTGGCCAGGACCCCGTC
>NCDQ01000602.1 GCA_002280275.1 Caulobacter vibrioides
GGCCTCGGCGCATTTCACCGCCGCGTCGACCGTCGGCACCGCGTGATAGACCACGATGCCGGCGTCCTTCAGCGGGCCGATGAACTTGGCCGGACTGCCGGCCGAGGTGGTCACGAACTTGACCCCGCTCTCGCAGACGAACCGCAGCATGGCGTCGTCGCGCAGGAACATGATCGGCAGGTTCACCCCGAACGGCAGGCCGCTCTGGGCCATCTTGGTGATCTCGGCCTTGCAGTTCTCGGTCTCGCCGGACGAGGTCTCAATGATCCCAAGGCCCCCGGCGCGGGAGACCGCGCTGGCCAGTTGGTAGCGAGCGATCCAGCCCATCGGGGCCTGGATGATCGGATATTTCGCCCCGGTATGGGCAAGCACGCGGTTGGTCATGATCGGCCTCACGGAATGAGCAGCACGCGGCCGACGGCCTGGCGGCTTTCGATATAGGCGTGGGCGGCGGCGGCTTCGGACAGTGGGAAGGTGCGGTCGATGACCACCTCAAGCTCGCCGCGCGCGGCCTTCTCGATCAGGTCCTGGATCATGTTGTGGACGCGATCGGTCATGATCTCAGCGCCCAGGAACACGCCGGTGAGGCTGCGATTGCCGCCCATCAGCGAGCCCACATCGACCTTCATCGGCTCACGGCCGGCGTTGCCGACCAGCGACACGCGGCCGCGATAGCCCAGCGCCGCGAGGCTTCCCGGCAGCGTCGCGCCGCCGACGGGATCGACGACCAGATCGACGCCCTTGCCGCCAGTCAGCTTCATGACCTGCTCGACGAGATCATCGCGCTGATAGTTGATCCCGTGGTCCATGCCGAAAGGCGTCAGGCGCTCCAGACGTTCGTCGCTGGACGCCGAGGCCAGAACCGTCGCACCGGCCTGCTTGGCCAACTGGATGGCGGCGAGGCCCACGGCGCCGGCGCCGGCCTGCACCAGCACCGTCTCGCCGGCCTTCAGGCGCCCCGCGCCGAACAGGCATTCATGCGCCGTGCCGAACGGCACCGGGATCGCAGGTGCGTGACCTCGGCGCCGACCTCGACGATCTCGCCAGCCGCCTGATAGCCGACGATATGCGGCACGCCCGCCATCTGACCGCCACCGCGATTGAGGGTGTCGCCGCCCTCAATGCTGACGGCTTCCACGCGGATGACGACGCCTTGTGCGTGGCAGACGGGATCAGCGACATCCTCATAGCGCAAAACGTCGGGCGCGCCGGTTTCGTAATAGACAGCGGCTTTCATCAGAACCTCCCCCTATCCCCTTTCCCGATCTCCCCGGCGAATGCCGGGGTCCAGATCGAGACCGGAACTCTCCTCTTTGTGGCCGGGGAGAACGGCGCGAGCCCCCAAACGGCTCAAGATGTATCTGGGCCCCGGCATTCGCCGGGGAGATCGGACTACTTCTTGGGGTCCACCAAGGCGTCGTAGACAAGCTTGGCGCTGTCGTCGTCGATGTCCTTGATCGCCGGATCGCCGCCCTTGTTGAGGATGTGGATCATGCCCAGGAAGAACAGGTCGTTCTTCGGGTCGATCCAGAACCAGGTGCCGGCCGCGCCGCCCCAGCTATAGGTTCCCTCGCCCTGCGGGCCGGCCTTGGCGCTGTCGAGCACGACGGCGAAGTCGAGACCGAAGCCGCGCCCGCGCGCGGTGTTGAAGGGCGGCTCGCTGGAATTCATGATCGCATCGCTCAGCGCGTTGGTGCGCATCAGCGTTACGGTCTCGGGCTTGAGGATGCGGGCGCCGTCCAGTTCGCCGCCGTTCAGCAGCATCTGTGCGAAGCGCGCATAGTCGGCGTTGGTCGAGACCAGGCCACCCCCGCCCGAGGCCATGGCCGGCGGCTTGGTGATGTCGAGCACCATATAGCCGTCCGCCGGGACCAGCTTGTTGACCTTCGGGCCCCATACGTAGAGCGAAGCCAGACGGTCCGCCTTTTCAGCGGGCAGCCAGAAGCCCGTATCCTTCATCTTCAGCGGGTCGAAGATACGGGCCTTCATGAAGTCGCCCAGCGACATGCCGGTCAGCTTCTCGACGATCAGCCCCTGGATATCGACGGCGATGCTGTACTTCCAGCGCTTGCCGGGCTGGTCCACCAGCGGAATCTCGGCGATCGCCTTGACGAAGTCCGCCCGCGAGCGCGCGCCCAGCACCTTGTCGGCATAGGCCTTGTCGAGCGGGTTGTCGGGCGTCAGGCCATAGGCGAAGCCCGCCGAATGACTCATCAGCTCGCGCATGGTCGGCGGGCGTTCGGCGGGAACCGTCTCGAACGACCCATCCGCGTTGACGCCCTTGAAGACGCGAAGATTGGCGAACTCGGGGATGAACTTGCTGACCGGAT
>NCDQ01000603.1 GCA_002280275.1 Caulobacter vibrioides
GGCAGACGCATCATCCGCGCCACGCGCGCCAGAGCCCTCAGATGGGCGGCGTTGGCGTCGTGGGGGGCGAGCAGCGCGATCAGCAGATCCACCGGCTTGTCGTCCAAGGCGTCGAACGCCACGGGCGTATCCAGGCGCACGACGACGGCGCGGACGCGGTCCACGCCCTCGATGCGGGCGTGAGGAATGGCCACGCCTTCGCCCACGCCGGTGGAGCCGGCGGCCTCGCGCTCCCGAAGACCTTCCAGCGTAAGATCGGCGTCGACGCCCAGCACCCGGCTGGCGACGTCAGCGACCAGAGAAAGCGCCTGGCGCTTGCCCGGCGCGCCGGCGCGCAACGCCACCGCTCCCGGGTCCAGAAGATCGCCAATGGTCATGGACTTAACAACGCTCGCTCGCTGCCGACCGCCTTGGCGCCGTCGCCGCGGATCCGCCGCGACGGCGCCAGACCGACGGGTCTGGTTAGCTCGCGGTTGACCCGTGCCCGTTCAGCGACTTCGTGCGTTCGGGGTCGATCCAGCCGATATTCCCGTCTGGACGCCGATAGACCACGGACAACCCGCCGTGGGCGGCGTTCCTAAACACGATTGCCGGGTATGCGGTCAAGTCCAGTTCCATGACAGCCATGGAAACGGTCATCGTCTTCACGGCGGCCTGGGTTTCCGCGATGACCATGGCCGCGGGCGCGCCCGTCGGGTGGTCGGTGTCCACATCCCAGTCGTGCTCTTCGCCCTCGTCGATGTCCGGAGCCCGGAGGACGAACATGGCGGCGTTCTCGACCTGCTTGGCCGTGGCCGCCGGCGAATGACTCTTCAGCCGCCTCTTGTAGCGCCTGATGCGCGTGTCGATCTTCGCCAAGGCGGAGTCGAACGCGGCGTGCGCGTCGCCTCCCGAACCATGGCTGATCAGCTGCTGACCCGAAGCCAGCTTTACCGAGCAATCGACACGGAAGGCGTAGCCATCCTTGCTGACCACGACCTCGGCGGCGCCGCCGCGATCGAAGTATTTCCCAATGCTCAGGGCGATTTCGTCGGAGACTCGCGCTCGCAGAGCCTCACCAACGTCGACATGCTTGCCGGAGACTTGGACTTGCATACGACTACAACGCGCCTGTCGCAGTCGGGTGTCAAGCGGCGCTTTCGCGGCTGTGGACAGTCTCAAATAAGACCCGAAAAGACGCTCAGAAGCTTGGTCACGCCCATCACCACGACATGCGCGCTGACGAACAGCAGAGCTCCGCTGCCGAGGGCCATGAGATAGCCCAGCAGCGCCAGGATTCCGTCTCTCTGCAGCAGCGCCAGAGCCAGAACGGCGACCGTTGCTCCCGGAGCGAGATTGCCCAGGGGGATGGGCAGAACAAGCACCAGAGCCA
>NCDQ01000136.1 GCA_002280275.1 Caulobacter vibrioides
GGCCTCAACGAGGTCAACGCCGCCGTCAACCAGATGGACCAGACCGTCCAGCAGAACGCCGCCATGGTCGAGCAGTCGACCGCCGCCTCGCATGCGCTCAAGAACGAGGCCGGCAACCTGATGCAGATGATCTCGCGGTTCCGCGTCAAGGGCTCGGCGAGCGTCGCCGCCGCCGCCGGTTCCAAGCGCGCCAGCCGCCCGGTGGCCCCGCCGCCCGCCGCGCCGCGCGCTTCGGCCCCCGCCCCGTCTTCGCCCCCGGCGTCGCCCGGCCCCGCCCTCGCCAGCGCAGCCAGCCGCCCGGGCGCCAACCCGGTCGCCGCCGCCCAGGCCAAGCTGGCCAAGGCCGTCGGCGCGTCGTCCAGCGACGACTGGGAAGAGTTCTAAACCGTTTCAGTACGCGTAAGCCCCGCCGCCCCCTCGGGCGGGGTTCCTCCCCTCGAAAGACAGACTGGCCCCGCCTTCCCTCAAAGGCGGGGCCTTTTTCTGGGCGGACGATCCGATCTTGGCGTCCAGACAAAGAAACGGCGGGGCCCGTGTTTCGAGCCCCGCCATTCTTGTCTCTAACCGATTGGCGTTCCCGCGAAACCGGGGCGACCAGGCCTTACGCCTGCATCGTCCAGCCTTCGACGCCCATGGCCGCCTGGCGCAGGGCTTCCGAGCGGGTCGGGTGCGGGTGGCAGGTGCGGGCCACGTCTTCCGAAGCGCCGCCGAACTCCATGGCCACGCAGTACTCGGCGATCATGTCGCCGACATTCGGGCCCACCATGTGGGCGCCCAGAATGCGGTCGGTCTTGGCGTCGGCCAGGATCTTCACGAAGCCGTCGGTCTCGTGGTTGATCTTGGCGCGGCTGTTGGCCAGGAACGGGAACTTGCCGACCTTGTAGGCGACGCCCTCGGCCTTGAGCTCGTCCTCGGTCTTGCCGACCGTGGCCACCTCGGGGCTGGTGTAAACCACGCCCGGGATGATGCCGTAGTTCACGTGGCCGGCCTTGCCCGCGATCATCTCGATGCAGGCCACGCCCTCGTCCTCGGCCTTGTGAGCCAGCATCGGACCCGAGGTCACGTCGCCGATCACCCACACGCCGGCGACGCCGGTCTTGAAGTGGTCGTTGGCGATCATGCCGCGCTTGTCTGGCGTGACGCCGACCGTCTCCAGGCCCAGGCCTTGGGTGTACGGGCGACGGCCGATGGCGACCAGCACGTAGTCGGCCTCGATCGTCTGGGCCTCGCCGCCGGCGACCGGCTCGAAGCTCAGCTTCACGCCCTTGGCGCCGGCTTCAGCGCCGGTGACCTTGGCGCCCAGCTGGAACTTGAAGCCCTGCTTGACCAGGATCTTCTGGAAGGCGTTGGCCACTTCCGTGTCGGTGCCCGGCAGGATGCGGTCCAGGTACTCGACCACGGTGACCTCGGCGCCCAGGCGCTTCCAGACCGAGCCCAGTTCCAGGCCGATCACGCCGGCGCCGACGACCACGAGGCGCTTGGGCACTTCGGGCAGCGACAGGGCGCCGGTCGAGTCGATGATGCGCTTGTTGTCGACGGTCACGCCCGGCAGCGGGGTGGGTTCCGAGCCGGTGGCGATGACGATGTTCTTGGTCTCGAGGGTGGTTTCCGAACCGTCCTCGGCCTTCACGACCACCTTGCCGACACCGTCGATCCGGCCCCAGCCCTTGTGGTACTCGACCTTGTTCTTCTTCATCAGGAACTCGACGCCCTTGGTCAGGGCTTCGACGCTCTCGGCCTTCTGGGCCATCATCTGGGCGAGGTTCAGCTTGGGCTTCACCTCGATGCCCAGCTTGGCGAACTCCGGACCGGTCGCCGCGGCGTACAGCTCCGAGGCATGCAGCAGAGCCTTCGACGGCATGCAGCCCACGTTCAGGCAGGTGCCGCCCAGCTTGCCGCGGCCTTCGACGATCGCGACCTTCAAGCCAAGCTGGCCGGCGCGGATCGCCGCGTTGTAGCCACCGGGACCGCCACCGATGATGACGACGTCGTACTGAGCCATGGGTCTATCGCCTTCAGGACGCGCCATAAGCGGCGCCGGACAAATGTAGGGCCTCGCCGGCCGCTTTGTCAGACCTCTGGAGGCGCGTGTTCCTTAGAACCAGAGTGTTAAAAACGGAACCACCTTTCGTCGTCCGCGCCCTTGAAAGTCAAGGAGAACGCGGCGCGGCGCCGAGCGGCGGAGCGCCCCACCCTGGGTAGCGCGACAAGCTTGACATTAGACGGCCTGGAGCGGTCCGATCGTCGCCGCCCAGCGCCCGGGAAGGCGACACCCTTACGGTGCTGTATTCGGGCGACGACGACGACGCCACGCTCGGGGACGCGGTAGTGCGGACGAGCCGCTAGGCTGACCAGTCTTCCAGTTCGAGCGCCCCCACGCGGCGGAACTCCTTGATATTCGAGGTGGCGAGCGTCCAACCGCGATTGAGAGCCTGCCCCGCTATGAGCAGATCATATGGGCCAATAGGGGTCCCTGTTCTGCGCAACTCATCTCGGATAGAGGCGGCGGTGATCACATCGCTCTGGTCCAAGGGTTCAACTAGAATCTCTTCCAGAACCGCTTTCGTGGCGGTCCATTGCCGCTCGCGGTCGCGGCTGGCAAAAGCTCCGAATTGAAGCTCGTAGTAAGCGATCAAGGACGTCACCAGCGGCCGCCCCCCGAGGATCGCCGCATCGTAGCGCGCACGGACGCCCGGTCGGCGGCCACGAATGAGATCGATGATAACGTTAGTGTCGAGCGCCAGCGTCACTCGCCGAAGTCCCGCTCCTGCATGCCGGGCTGTTCGCGATCAGGAAAGTCAGCGCCCCCTAGGGCGTCGATGCGCGCCCACATGGCGGCCAGATCTTCAGCCGTGCGCGCGGGCTTTGGTCCGACGGGCTCAAGGATAACCTTGTCGCCTTCACGCGTGACCATGACCTCCGCCCCCTCGAAACGGAAGGCCTTTGGCAGGCGAACCGCCTGACTGCCGCCGTGCATGAAGAGCTTGGCTCGAGCCGGCGGAATATCAAGCTTTCCCATGGCGGCACCTTATATCTACATCGTATAGATACATCATGGCGCTTGACTAGGAAAGGGGCGCCGCCAAGCCGTGCTTGCTCGCCAGATAGCGCGCGATCGGGCGGGCGTCCGTCAGGAATGACAGATCGTTCGCGAAGTGGATCTCGCCGTGCGGCCCCGCGTCCGGCGCGGCCTGCGCCAGGATCAGGGTCGGCGCGTTCTGGTGGTCTTCGCCGAGACGCTCGACCAGCGGGGCGCGGGGACGAGCGTAGTCGACATAGACGATCTCCAGCGCTTCGCGCAGGGCCGGATAGGTCGCCAGATAGCCTTCCATCATCGCGCAGTCAGGACAGAAGCGCTGGGCGCCGTCCTTCTCGAAGTGCGGCTTGAGCAGATACAGCGTGTCCTTGGCCATCGTGCGCGTCCCAGAAATGCGAACGGCCCCGACGTAGGACGCCGGGGCCGCGATTGCAAAGAGGCCTTAGAGGCTTCTCGTGAAGCCTAGAGCTCCAGCAGCAGGCGCTGCGGGTCTTCGATGGCTTCCTTGACCTTCACCAGGAAGGTCACGGCGCCGGCGCCGTCGACGATGCGGTGATCGTAGGACAAAGCCAGGTACATCATCGGGCGGATCTCGATCTTGCCGTTGATGACCATGGGGCGTTCCTTGATGGCGTGCATGCCGAGGATGCCCGACTGCGGCGCGTTCAGGATCGGCGTCGACATCAGCGAGCCGTAGATGCCGCCGTTGGTGATCGTGAAGGTGCCGCCCTGCATGTCCTCGATGGCCAGCTGGCCGTTGCGGGCCCGCTTGCCGAGGTCGCCGATGGTCTTTTCGATACCAGCCAGGTTCAGGGCGTCGGCGTCACGGACGACCGGAACCACCAGACCCTTGTCGGTGCCAACGGCGACGCCGATGTCATAGTGGTTCTTGTAGATGACGTCCTGGCCGTCGATCTCGGCGTTGACGTCCGGGATCGCCTTCAGGGCCGCGACGCAGGCCTTCACGAAGAACGACATGAAGCCCAGCTTCACGCCGTGCTGCTTCTCGAAGACATCCTTGTACTGGGCGCGCAGGGCCATCACGGCGCTCATGTCGACCTCGTTGAAGGTCGTCAGCATGGCGGCGGTGTTCTGGGCTTCCTTCAGGCGACGGGCGATCGTCTGACGCAGGCGCGTCATCTTCACGCGCTCTTCGCGCTCATGGAGGGGACGCGGAGCCGACGGCGCAGCGGCCGGGGCCGGGGCGTTGGCGCGGGCTTCCAGAGCGGCCAGGGCGTCGCCCTTGGTCACGCGGCCGTCCTTGCCGGTGCCCGCGACCTTCGAGAGGTCAAGGCCGCTTTCGGCGGCGATGCGGGCCGGAGCCGGGCTGACCGGAGCCGCGGCGGGCGCAGCGGCCGGGGCCGGAGCCGGCGCGGGCTTGGGCGCTTCAGCCTTCGGAGCCGGGGCGGCGGCCGGCGCGGCCGAGGCGGTTGCGCCTTCGGCCACGACGCCCAGCACCGTGCCCGGAACAACGGTCGCGCCTTCCGCCGCGCCGATCGCCGACAGCACGCCGTCGGCGGGCGAGGCGACCTCGAGCGAAACCTTGTCGGTTTCCAGCTCGACGAGGATCTCGTCCTTCTTCACGGCCTCACCGACCTTCTTGGTCCAGCGCGCCACCGTGGCTTCGGTGACGGATTCGCCGAGGGCGGGCGTATTGATGTCGGCCATGGGGCTTTCCGAGTCTCTCTTGCTTGGTCCGGCGGGTTTCTTGGGTACGAGTCCTTCGCTTACGCGAAGGCCTCATTGAGGAAGGTTTCAAGCTCTTTCAGGTGGCGGCTCATCAGGCCGGCGGCCGTCGAGGCCGAGGCCGGGCGGCCGACGTACTTGGCGCGCTTGGCCTTGATGTCCAGCTTGTCGAGCGTCATTTCCAGCCACGGATCAACGAACGTCCAGCCGCCCATGTTCCGGGGCTCTTCCTGACACCAGATCAGGTCGGCGTTCTTGAAGCGCGAGAGCACGTTCATCAGCGACTTCATCGGCCACGGATAGAACTGCTCCAGACGCAGCAGGTAGACGTCGTCACGGCCCAGCTTGGCGCGCTGATCGACCAGGTCGAAGTAGACCTTGCCCGAGCAGACGATGACGCGCTTGATCTGATCGTCGCTCTTCAGCGTGATCCCGCCGACATCGCAGCCAGCCTCGGCGCCGTCCACCATCACACGGTGGAAGGTCGAGCCCTCGGCGAAGTCCGACAGGTTGGAGACCGCGCGCTTGTGGCGCAGCAGGCTCTTGGGGGCCATGACGATCAGCGGCTTGCGGAACTCGCGGTGCATCTGGCGACGCAGCGCGTGGAAGTAGTTGGCCGGCGTCGTGCAGTTGACAACCTGCATGTTGTCTTCCGCGCACGACTGCAGGAAGCGCTCCAGGCGCGCCGAGCTGTGCTCGGGGCCCTGGCCCTCATAGCCGTGCGGCAGCAGCATGACGAGGCCGCTCATCCGCAGCCACTTGCGCTCGCCCGAGCTGATGAACTGGTCGATCACGACCTGGGCGCCGTTCACGAAGTCGCCGAACTGGCCTTCCCACAGGGTCAGGGTGTTCGGTTCGGCCAGCGAGAAGCCATATTCGAAGCCCAGCACCGCCTCTTCCGACAGGGCTGAGTCGATCACTTCATAGTGCGCCTGGCCCGGACGGATGTTGTTCAGCGGCGTGTAGTGCTCTTCGGTCTTCTGATCGATGATGTCCGAATGGCGCTGGGTGAAGGTGCCGCGCACCGAGTCCTGGCCCGACAGGCGCACCGGGATGCCCTCATCGAGCAGGGTGGCGAAGGCCAGGTGCTCGGCAGCGCCCCAGTCGATGCCCTCGCCCTTCTCGAACGCGTCGCGACGGTTCTCGATAGCGCGACGCACGGTCTTGTGAGCGTCGATCCGCTCGGGGATCGTGGTGATCAGACGCCCCAGCTCCAGGAGGCGGGTCTTCGGGAAGGCGGTCTTGCCGCGGCGATCTTCGTCGCCCGGCAGGGTCAGGCCCGCCCACTTGCCGTCCAGCCAGTCGGCCTTGTTGGGCTTGTAGGTCTTGCCGGCGTCGAACTCGGCGTCGAGGAACTTCTCGAATTCCGAAACCCAGCCGTCGCTGTCGGCTTGGGTGATGACGCCCTCGGCGATCAGGCGGTTGGAATACAGTTCGCGCGTCGGGGGGGGATGGTGTAATCCCACTCGTGGTAATGCACCGGATCGGCCATCGGCGGGC
>NCDQ01000604.1 GCA_002280275.1 Caulobacter vibrioides
ATTTCTATGAGGCGATCATCCAAGGAGCTGCGGACGTTACGCGTCGAAACTGCGTTGATAAGCCGGGCCTACCTGTATGGCTGGGAACTCGGAGGTGTCGTTTTGCTCTGGCTATTCGCCACGTTTCTACTCTTGCGCCACACCGATCACGGCCAAGCTATGATCCTACTGATGGAGATGGTCCTGGGGCCTGTCGCTACGTAAAGCGCCGCGAGGTTCGTTCTCGAGCGCCCTCGATGTCAAAGATCGTCTCTTTGTTTTTCCGGGGGTCCAACCGCAACCCTAAATCAACCCAAACGCGATCCGGCAGCCCTCACTCGCTACAAGCACCCTTCCTGTTTACAACGTAAGCTAACGCTGTTTAGATTGCCGTTCAGCCAAAGAACGGGGTGGCGTCATGCAGGGTCGCGACGGGCAGTTTAGGTGCATGGTCAAGCTTGCGACCATCGCAGGTGTCGCCTCGGTTCTGGCGGCCTGCGGGGGCGGGGCGGAGACCCCGACCGCGCAGCAGCCGCCGCCGGCCGTGGAGGCCGCCACCGTCCGGGCCGCCAGCGCTGAGACCCTGATCACTGCCACAGCAGGCGAAGGCGGCGCTCGACCGGGCGCGACGGGACCTGGAGCGGGATCAGGCCCTGTTCGACAAGGGCTTTGTCAGCCGCCAGCGGATCGATGACCGCCGCACCGCACTCGACGCCGCTGAAGCCGCCTATGCCGCGGCCGCCTTCGACCGTCGCTGGGCGACCCTGTCGGCGCCGAGCGCTGGCGTGGTGCTGGCCAGGGCCGTCGCGGCCGGACAGGTGGTGCAGCCGGGACAGACGGTGGTGACCATCGCAGACGCCGGCTCGCCCTTCGTCCTGCGGGTCCCGGTCCCCGACCGTCAGGCGACACGGATCGCGCAAGGCGCGCCAGCCCAGGTGGAGGTCGCCGACCAGACCCTGCCGGGCCGGGTCATCCTGATCGGCGGGGCCAGCGCCGCCGGCGCCGGCACGGTGGATGTGGAGATCGAGATCGCCGGCGCCCCTGGCCTGCGCAGCGGGCAGGTGGGCCGGGCCCAGATCACCGCCGCGCCGCCCGCCACCGCCGACGGCTTTTCCCGCATTCCCGCCGAGGCGATCCAGGAGGCGGAGAACGGCCGCGCCTTCGTCCTGCGCCTGGACGGCGATGTGGCCCGGCGCACGTCAGTCAGCTTCGGCGGCTTCGACGGCGATGACGCCCTGGTGGCGGGCCTGGCGCCGGATGCTCGCGTCATCACCGCCGGCGGCGGCTTCGTCGGCGACGGGGACAAGGTGCAGGTGATCGACCCTACGGCCCTGGTCGCCAAGGCCCGCACCGCGGCGCCGAAGGTCGACCCGGCTGAGAGCGCCGCGCCATGAGCTTTGATCCCGCAGGTTTCGCGGTCCGCCGCTGGCAGTTCACCCTGGTGGCCTTTGCGCTGCTGACCATGCTGGGACTGAACGCCTTTTTCAGCACGCCGCGGTCGGAAGACCCGCACTTTCCCATCCCGATCATGATCGTCCGCGCCGTCCTGCCCGGCGCCGAGCCCACCGAGATGGAGCAGCTGATCGCCGATCCGCTGGAGGACGTCCTCGACGGCCTCGACGATGTGGACGAGATCCGCTCCACCAGCCAGGACGGCGCTGCGGTCATCCAGGTGCTGTTCAACTGGGATGTGGACACCGACCACCCGACGGGCGCGCCCG
>NCDQ01000605.1 GCA_002280275.1 Caulobacter vibrioides
CCCCGCCAAGGCCGTCGAGCGCCTGCGCGTCGAGGCCGCCCGCGCCCTCTTGGACAGCCAGCCCCTCCAGGTCGAGGACGTGGCCCTGGAGACAGGCTTTGGCGATCCCGAGCGCATGCGGCGCGCCTTTATCCGCGCGTTCGGCCAGCCGCCTCAGGCGCTGCGGCGGGCGCGGGCGGGGTAGCGGAGCGAAAACGCCCCCTCCGTCACGCGGCTGCGCCGCGCGCCACCTCCCCCGCAAGCGGGGCAGGAGGGTTCGGTTTCCTCCTCACCCGTAGAACGGGGGAGGTGGCGCGGCGCCGATAGGCGACGTGACGGAGGGGGCGCATTCGGGGCTTGCCAAGCCGCCCCCTAAAGCCCCGTCCGGTCCCTCGACCTCGGATCGTCCGCCACCTCGCCCGAGTGCAGCACCCCGTCGATCGCCCGGTCGCGCCAGGCGACAGTGCTGTCGTAGATCGCCGCGTCGGGGTCGATGACCGACAGCAGCAGCCCTTCGGTCTCCAGCGTCAGCGCCCCGGTGATCACGCCATCCGGCTGGACCATGAACGACGGCCAGCAGCTTCTCGGCGCCGCCGAGTTCGGACAGCTGATCCACAGATTGTTGTTCGAGGCGCTGGCGATCATGCCCGCCGGCATGGTGATGGCCGGCAGCGTCGTCCCGCCCGTCAGGTGATGGCGTCCGACGTCGGCCTCCATGGCGGAGAACCGCTCGGTCGACAGCCCGCCCGCGTGGAAGCCGTGGAACATGACCCGCACGCCCCGCTGGTGATAGGCGCGGTAGAGTTCAGGATAGCGGTAGTCGTGGCAGATCAGCACGCCGCAGCGCACGCCCTTGATCTCGAACACTGCGAAGTGGTCGCCCGGCGTGTAGTGGGCCAGATCCCCGGTCAGGCCCGCAGCGTCGCCGGCGCAGAACCGCTTGTCATAGCGATCCACCAGCGCGCCCGAGGCGTCGATGACATAGGCGCAGTTGTGCGGCTTGCGCCCTTCGGACAGCGGATGGGCCGAACCGAGGATCGTCCACAGCCCAAGCTCGTCCGCCAGCGCCATGACCCGGCGGGTCGCGGTCTCCAGACACGGCCAGTCGAAGCCATTGAAGCTCGCAAAATCGACGCCCGCATAGCCAGACAGGGCCGCTTCCGGAAAGTGGACGACATCCGCGCCACTCGCCCGGGCCTGGCGCATCAGGCGTTCGATCGCCGCCAGATTGGCGTCGATGTCGGCCGTAATGGCGAGCTGGGCGGTGGCGACTGCGAGGCTCACCCGCCCCGCTCCGCCCGCAGGATCGCCACCTCGTCCTGAAGCTGCGCCAGCCGCGTGGCGTGTTCGCGGCACAGGATCATCAGCTCATCGCTGCGCAGAGCGT
>NCDQ01000137.1 GCA_002280275.1 Caulobacter vibrioides
CCTGGGCGGAGAACTCCTCAAGCGATCGGCGCAGCCGGTCGCTCAAAGCCTGATCGACGGCGTCATCGCAGGAAACGTGCGCCTCGCTCTTGCACGCGCCGAGCCGAAGACACGCTTCAATCCGGATCGTATCGCCACGGTTGCAGAGCGGATCGAGGGCGGGGGCTATCGATTGACGGGGAGCAAGACCCTGGTCGTCGGCGCGCCCTGGGCGGATCATATTCTCGTGGTTGCGCGCCTGGAGGGCCGTCCTGAAGATCGCTCGGGGCTCGGGGTTTTTGTCGTGCCCTGCGACGCCGCCGGTCTGCGACTGGCCTCCTATCCGACCATCGACGGACGGCGGGCGTCAGACATCGACCTGTCCGGGGTGGTTGTTTCGGACGACGCCTGCCTGCTGGAGGGCGATGTCGCGATCGAAGGGCTGGACGCGGCCCAGGACGCCGCGACGGCTGCGATCTGCGCCGAAGGCGTCGGCGTCATGCGCCGCCTGCTCGGCGAAACCCACGTCTACCTGAACGAACGCAAGCAATTCGGCGTCCCGCTCGCCAGCTTCCAGGCCTTGCAGCATCGCATGGCCGACATGCTGGTCGCCCTGGAGCTGTCCTCGGCCCATGCCTACCGCGCGGCCAGCGCCGTCAGCAGCGCCTGCGCGACGGACCGGGGGGCCGCCGTGTCCGCAGCCAAGGCCTTCATTGGCCGGGCGGCCCATCGGATGGGCCAGGAAGCCATCCAGATGCAGACCATCATCAGCCTGGTCTCGGCGGGCCTGGGCATGGCGCTGGCGCCGGCCTCGCTGCGGAAACTGGCCCGTGCGGGGGTTCGCTATGTCGACCTCGTTGATCCCCCGATCCTGGAGACCGGCCTCGTCTGGCGACGCGACGAGGCGGCCCCGACGCTGCAGGGGCTGCTGCGCTTGGCGGGCGTCGACGGGCCCGCCCTGGATTGACGCGCGCCAAGCCCCGTGGCTGGCTCGGGCGAAACAAGCCTTAGGGAGCGTCCATGGCCAACCTGATCCTCAGCGTCGTCGGCAGCGACCGGCCCGGCCTTACAGAGGCCTTGGCCAAGGCGGTGCTGTCGGCCGGCGGCAACTGGCTGGAGAGCCATCTGAGCCAACTGGGCGGGCTCTATGTCGGCTCGGTGCTGGTCGCGCTGGACGCCGGCTCGGTGGACGCCTTGCGCGCCGCTGCCGCCGAGGTGGACGCCCAAGGGCTTGAGGTCCGCATCGCGCCGGCCTTGGAGACCGCCCTTTCGGCGGGCGAGACCGTCGCCTTCAGCGTGGTCGGCCAGGACCGCCCGGGCATCGTCGCCCAGGTGACCGGCGTCCTCAGCGGCCTGCACGCCAACATCGAGACCTTCGAGACTCGCCTCAGCGTCGAGCCCTATTCCGGCGCGCCGCTGTTCCATCTGGACGCCCGCCTGCGCCTGCCGCCCACCCTTTCGGCAGGGGCGGTGCAGACGGCGCTGGAGGACATCTCGGGCGAGATCATGGTCGATGTAACAGTCGGCGAGGCCTGAACCCGCCCTTCAAGCGATAGACCTCGTCACCAGCCTCCGCATTACCGCGAGTTCACTTTCGTCGCTACAAATGTAGCGCTACAAGTGTAGCGAGCCCAGACTGCGGAGGCCGCCCCTTGATCGACGCCCTGCCCCGACGCGAACGCGAGGTCTTCGAGACCCTCTGCCGCCTGGAAAGCGGCACCACCGCCGAGGTCCGCGCCGCCCTCGCTGATCCCTTGAGCGATTCCGCCGTCCGCACGCTGCTGGTCCGGCTGGAGAGCAAGGGTCTGGTCGCGCGCGCGTCCGGCGCGCACGGCGTCGCCTATCGCCCCGCCCAGAGCACAGAGACCGTCGCGGTCGGGGCCCTGCGGCGCCTGATCGACACCTTCTTCGCCGGCTCGGCCGCCAGCGCCGCCAGCGCCCTGCTGGGCCTGGGCCAGAAGCTGACGCCGGAGGAAGCCGCCGCTCTCGAGGCGATGATCGACAAGGCCACCCAGGACGGGGAGGACAAGCGATGACCTGGACGCTGCTGATTTCGCTGCTGATCAAGTCCAGCCTGATCGCCGGCGTGGGCCTCACCGCCTCGCGCCACCTGACACAGCGCCCGGTCGAGCGGGTGGATATCCTGCGCGGAACCGTCTGCCTGCTGCTGGCCCTGCCGGTGATCATGAACGCCCTGCCGCCGATCGAGCTGGCCTTGCTGCCGCCGCTGACGCAGACGCCCGCCCTCGCCACCTCGGCGATCGCGCCCCTGGCACCGCCGCCCTCGGCCGCCGCGTGGGCGACGCCCGGCGCGATCCTGGGCGGGGTGTGGCTGGTCGGGGCGGCGCTGATCGGCGGGCGGCTGGCTCTGGGCCTTCGCACCCTGACCCGTTGGACCCGAAAGGCTGATCCCGTGATCTGCCCGGCTTGGCTGGCGCCCATCGAAGATCTGCCGCCCGCCGACCGCCCCAATCTCGTCTGCACCGATCGCGTGGCTGGGCCCTTGAGCTGGGGCGTCGCGCCAGGGGCGATCTTGATCAATTCCGCCACCCTGGCCGAACGCCACACCGCGCCGGCGATCATGGCGCACGAGCTGGCGCATCTGCGCCGCCACGACTGGGTCTTCCTGCTGATCTCGCGCGTCGTGCTGGCGATCTTCTGGTTCAACCCACTGGTCTGGGGGTTGCACGCTGCGCTGCGCCAGCGCTCGGAAGAAGCCGCCGACGCGGCCGCGCTGGGTTTCGTCGACCGCGCCATCTACGCCCGCACCCTGGTGCGCCTGGCCTCCCATCCCACGCCGCTGCTGGCGCCCGTCGCCTCGCTGCCCATGGCGGCTGACAGCCGGACCCTGAAATCGAGGATCGCCTGCATCATGACCGACACGCCCGCACGCCGCCGCCCCCTGACGGTCGCCCTCTGCATCGGCGCCCTGGCGCTGGTCGCCGCGCCGCTGGCCGCCTTCGCGGTCACCCGCCAGATCGCGCCGCCCGCCGCGCCTCCAGCGCCGCCCCCTCCGCCCCCTCCGCCTGTCTTGGACGTGAGCACGCCGCCGCAGCCTCCCGCTCCGCCCTCACCGCTTGCGATTCCCGCCCCACCGGCTCCTCCGGCCCCTCCGCCCGCGCCCCCGGCTCCGCCTCAACCGCCCGCTCCGGTGGCCCGAGCCCTCGAGCTCAGCGCGGCCGAGGTCCGCCAGCAGGCGGTCCAAGCCCGGAAGCAAGCCGAATGGGCCAGAGCCCAGGTCGAGGCCCACCGCGGCGAGATCGAGGCCGCCGCCCGAGCGGCTAGCGCCCAGGCCCGCGTGCATGCCCAGCAGGCGCGCCTCTCGGCCGACGAAGCTCGCCGCATCGGCGAGGAAGCGCGCAAAGCTGGCGAAATCGCCCGCGTCGCGGCGATGAAGCAAGCCCGCCTCGACATGGCCAGGGGCGCCGATCAGATGCGCGCCGGCGCCCGCCAGATGCGCGAGGAAGCTCATCGCCTGCGCGACCCGGCCTACCGCGCCCAGCAGATCGCCGAGAACCGCGCGCGCGGCCAGACCGTGACCGACGAAGAGTTGAAGGCCCTGTCGCGTCGGCTGCCCGGAGAGGCCGACAACTTGGATCGCGAGGCCGACCGGCTGGCGCAACGGGCGCGGGAGGTGCTGTAGGGTCTGGGAACAGCGCCCCCTCCGTCACGCGGCTTCGCCGCGCGCCACCTCCCCCGTTGCACGGGTGAGGTGGACGGGGCTCCCTCCTGCCCCGCTCGCGGGGGAGGTGGATCGGTGCCTAGCAACGAGACGGAGGAGGCGTCAAAACCCCAAACAAAAACGCCCCGGTCCTGCGACCGGGGCGTCTTCTGTTGCGCTGAGCCCGTTCCTTAAGAGTCCAGGAAGCTGCGCAGCTTGCGCGACCGCGACGGGTGCTTGAGCTTGCGCAGGGCTTTCGCCTCGATCTGACGGATGCGTTCGCGGGTCACCGAGAACTGCTGGCCGACTTCTTCCAGCGTGTGGTCAGTGTTCATCCCGATGCCAAAGCGCATACGCAGCACGCGCTCTTCACGCGGGGTCAGCGAGGCCAGCACGCGGGTGGTGGTTTCCCGCAGGTTGCTCTGGATGGCCGCGTCGATCGGCAGGACGGCGTTCTTGTCCTCGATGAAGTCGCCCAGGTGGCTGTCTTCCTCGTCGCCGATCGGCGTTTCGAGGCTGATCGGCTCCTTGGCGATCTTCAGGACCTTGCGGACCTTTTCCAGCGGCATGGCCAGCTTTTCGGCCAGTTCTTCCGGGGTCGGCTCGCGGCCGATCTCGTGCAGCATCTGGCGGCTGGTGCGGACGATCTTGTTGATCGTCTCGATCATGTGCACCGGGATGCGGATAGTCCGCGCTTGGTCAGCGATCGAGCGGGTGATGGCCTGACGGATCCACCAGGTGGCGTAGGTCGAGAACTTGTAGCCGCGGCGGTACTCGAACTTATCGACGGCCTTCATCAGGCCGATATTGCCCTCCTGGATCAGGTCCAGGAACTGCAGGCCGCGGTTGGTGTACTTCTTGGCGATGGAGATCACGAGACGAAGGTTGGCCTCGACCATTTCCTTCTTGGCCTGACGGGCTTCGCGCTCGCCCTTCTGGACGGTCTGGACGATGCGGCGATAGTCGTCGATCGGCACGCCGGTTTCGGTGGCCAGGGCGGCGATCTCGCCACGGATGTCGGTGACTGACTGGCTGTCGTTCTCGACGAACTTGGTCCAGCGCACGCCCATCGCCTTGACCTGGTCGGTCCAGGTCGGGTTCAGTTCCGAACCGAAATAGGCCTTCAGGAACTCGCCGCGGCTGATGCCGTAGCTGTCGGCCAGGCGCAGCAGGCGGCCTTCCAGACCGATCAGGCGCTTGTTGATCGCATACAGCTGCTCGACCAGCGCCTCGATGCGGTTGTTGTTCAGCTTCAGCGTCTTCAGGTGCTGGATGATCGTCGCCGACAGCTGCTCATAGGCCTTGCGGTCGGCGTCCGAGAGGTCCTCGCCCTTCAGGCGGCTGCCGACCAGCTTGTCCTGCAGCTTGCGGAAGGCTTCGAACTCGCTGGCGATGGCGTCCAGGATGGCCATGACGCCTTCGCGCAGCTCGCCTTCCATGGCGCTGACGGTGGGACCGGCGCCATCGTCGAAGTCGTCCTCGTCCTCGCCTTCGCCCTCGGACTTGGGCTCGCCGGCGGCCTCCTGGTCGACCGGCTCGGCCGGTTCGCCGTCGTCGTCCTCGGCGGCGGGCTGAGCGGCCACGCCATTGATCGCGGCGTAGGTGCCTTCTAGGTCGATCACTTCGCGCAGCAGGATGCGGCCGGTGCCCAGTTCCTCGCGCCACACCATGATGGCTTCGAAGGTCAGAGCCGACTCGCAAAGGCCGCGGATCATCGTGTCGCGGCCGGCCTCGATGCGCTTGGCGATGGCGATTTCGCCCTCGCGCGACAAGAGCTCCACCGAGCCCATCTCGCGCAGATACATGCGGACCGGGTCGTCGGTGCGGTCATAGGCCGCAGGCTTGTCGCTGGCGATGACGGTCGTGTTCTCGTCGCGCGTGGCGACCTCGCCGCCTTCGGCGTTCTCGGCGTCTTCCTCGGCCTCGACCACGTTGACGCCCATTTCGCTGAGCATGGCCAGCGTGTCTTCGATGGCGTCGGGGCTGACTTCCTCGGACGGCAGCACCTTGTTCAGCTCGTCCATCGTGACGTAGCCGCGGGCCTTCGCCTGCTTGATGAACTTCTTGACGCCGGCGTCGGTCAGATCGAGCAGGGGGCCGTCACCACCCGTGGTTTCGGGCGCTTCCGTCTCGGCCGAGGAATTGTTGCTCATCAAGCTCTCCGAAGTCGACGCGACGCCCTCGCGAGGCCCGCGTCGATAAAACCTTTGCGAAATGGCTTGCCTGCCCGATCCGCGCCTTGATCAGCGCTTACCCAAGGATCACGTTCCCGTCAGACGACACGCGCGCGCTCTGGTCCGCCATGTCGAAGCGCTCCGCGGGAAACCGGCGGAGGTTCAGGCGATGAGCACGGCGAGCTTTTCCCTGAACGGGTCGGCGACCGCTGGGGATCTGAGGCGGCGGCGAGGGTGACATCCTGTTTCGATAAGGGCGCGCGCTCCGGCGGCCCGAGCGATGTCAATCAGCTGCTTGGCAAATCCTTGAGTCGGCATGTGGCTTTGGGTGACGCCGGTGTCAAGATGGGACGTGGACGGTTTTGATTTTGCCG
>NCDQ01000138.1 GCA_002280275.1 Caulobacter vibrioides
CGGCCACGACGGCTCGATGGGCACGCTGCACGCCAACAGCCCGCGCGAAGCCATCAGCCGGATCGAGAGCATGATCACCATGGGCGGCTATGGCCTGCCGTCCAAGACCATCAAGGAGATGATCGTCGGCTCGGTCGACGTGATCATCCAGGCCGCCCGTCTGCGCGACGGCACGCGCCGCATCACCCACATCACCGAGGTCGTGGGTCTGGAAGGCGACGTGATCGTCACCCAGGACCTGTTCGTCTACGAGATCACCGGCGAGGACGAGAACGGTAAGGTCGTGGGCAAGCACCGCTCGACCGGCATCGCCCGTCCGCGCTTCTGGGATCGCGCCCGCTATTACGGCCTCGAGCGCGAACTGGCCGAAGCTTTGGACGCGGCGGAGTAGGCGATGCTGTTCGTCCTGGCCGGGATCCTGGGCTTCATCACCATCGCCGGCCTCGGCTTCGCGTTCGCCGGCGGCGACAGCGATACGACCAAGGCCGCCAAGCGCGCCCAGATCATCGCCAAGGGCAGCGAGCGTCAGGCTAGCGTCCGCGCCAAGGCCGCCGCCAACACGCCTGACGCCCGTCGCCAGGCCATCCTCAAGGCGCTCAAGGACCAGGAGCGCAAGCAGAAGAAGGCCTCGCTCAGCATCGCCGCCCGCCTGCAGGCCGCGGGGCTAGGCGACAACGTCAAGATGTTCTGGATCGTCAGTGGGGTCCTTGGCCTGTTCGTGGCCATGATCATCGTGCTGGTGGGCCAGTCGCCGCTGGTGGCGCTGGGTGCGGGCTTCGCCGCTGGCGCCGGGCTGCCGCGCTGGGTCCTGGGGTTCCTGGTCAAGGGCCGAGCCCAAAAGTTCACCGAGGCCTTCGCCGACGCCGTGGACATCATCGTGCGCGGCATCAAGTCGGGTCTGCCGGTCCACGACTGCCTGAAGATCATCGGCAAGGAGTGCCCTGAGCCCCTGGCCGGCGAGTTCCGCACCCTGACCGAAAACGTGGCGATGGGCGTGCCGATGGATGCGGCCCTGGAGAAGATGTACGAGCGCATGCCGACCAACGAGCTGCGCTTCTTCTCGATCGTCCTGGCCATCCAGCAGAAGACCGGCGGCAACCTGGCCGAAGCCCTGAACAACCTGTCCACGGTGCTGCGCGCGCGCAAGCTGATGAAGGAGAAGATCAAGGCGCTGTCGGCCGAAGCCGTCGCCTCGGCCTTCATCATCGGCCTGCTGCCGCCGGGCGTCGTCATCCTGATCAGCGTCACCTCGCCGGCCTATATGGCCCCGATGTTCTCCGATCCGCGCGGCCACCTGATGCTCTTGGCCAGCGCCGTCTGGATGAGCATCGGCATCTTCGTGATGCGCAACATGATCAACTTCAAGTTCTGAGGCGTGATCATGGTTCAGCGCCCCCTCACCCCGATCTCCCCGGCGAACGCCGGGGCCCAGGTTCAGTCTGAGCATCTTGGGTGTTCTGGCTCCCGCGCCGTGTCCGGTTCTGGGGCGCTTGTGGGCTTGATCTGGATCCCGGCCTTCGCCGGGAAGGTCGGATCTGGAGACTGGGGGAGGGCCGCATGACGCTAGTCGAGACCCTGACCAATCCCTCGAACGTGCTGACGGCGTTCATCGCTGTGGTCGTGTTCGCCACCATCATCACCCTGGCCTCGCCGGTGATGCGCGACAACAACCTGGAGGGCCGCCTCAAGTCGGTGGCCAACCGTCGCGAGGAGCTGCGCCGCCGCTCGCGCCAGTCCATCGCCACGCGCACCACCGGCACGGCCGGCGGCAGCCTGCGACACCAGGACGAGGGGCTCTACAAGAACGTCGTCGACCGCCTGCAACTGTCGCGCCTGCTGGAGGATCCCAAGGTGGTGGAAAAGCTGGCCCAGGCCGGCTTTCGGGGCCCCAAGCCGGTCAGCACCTTCTACTTCTTCCGGTTCGCCATGCCGTTCGCCTTCGCGGCGGGCGCGGCCTTCTATCTTTATGTGATCAACGACTTTGGCCTGCTGCCCATCCAGAAGATGTGCGCCTGCGTGGCGTTCCTGGCCTTCGGCTACTATGCGCCCAACGTTTACATCACCAATGTCGCCCAGAAGCGCCGCGAGTCGATCGTGGCGGCCTTTCCCGACGCGTTGGACCTGCTGCTGATCTGCGTCGAAAGCGGCATGTCGATCGAAGCCGCCATCCAGAAGGTCGGGGCGGAAGTCGGCGCATCGTCCATGGAGCTGGCCGAGGAGCTCAGCCTGCTGACCGCAGAGCTGTCCTACCTGCCCGAGCGCCGCGTGGCCTATGAGAACCTCGCCCGCCGCACCAACCATCCCGGCATCAAGTCGGTGGCCACGGCGATGATCCAGGCTGAGCGCTACGGCACGCCGCTGGGCACGGCGCTGCGCGTCATGGCCAAGGAGAACCGCGAGCTGCGCCTGTCGGCCGCCGAAAAGAAGGCGGCGGCCCTGCCGGCGCAGCTGACCGTGCCGATGATCCTGTTCTTCCTGCCGGTGCTGTTCGTCATGATCCTAGGACCGGCGATCATGAAGGTGCAGGACGCCTTCAAGTAGAGTTCCTGGCGCAGGTCTTGCGCTGTCTCAACCGTTCAGTGTCGGTTTGGGACAGGTGCGATGGACTATCAGGGCAAGGGGCCTCCGGTTCGTGTGTTCGCGGAGGAGGAAAAGGGTGGTGCGGCGCTCGAGATGGCGCTGCTGCTGGGTCTGGCGGCGTTCTTCGCGTTCTCGCTGAAGCAGGTGCTGGCCACGCCGCTGCTCAGCACCTTCACCAAGGCGACCCAGGTGGTGAGCCAGGCCCTGGCGGGGTAGGGGGCGCTGCTAGCGCCCGCCGCCGGCCCGCATGGCGTCCCAGCTCCTCGTCTGGCCGGCCTGGCCGACGGCCGCGCGCAGATAGGCCAGGTTATTGGCGACCTGCTCGGGCGGCAGGTCGGCGCGGACCAGCTTCTCGGCTTCGGGTAGGCGGCCCTGCAGACCGACCACCAGGGCCAGGTTCTGACGCACCTGGATCCCCGCCGAGGGCAGGGCGACGGCGCGTCGCAGCTGGGCCTCGGCGCCGGAAAGATCGCCCTTGGCGGCCAGGTGCATCGCGTAGTTGGCGATCGGGGTGGCTTCGTTCGGGCCCAGGACGATCGCCTGCCGGTGCGCGGCTTCGGCTTCCTCGTCCCGCTCGGCCTGTTCGTAGGCGACGCCCAGCAGGGTCAGCGGACGCCAGTCCTTGGGCGAGAGCGTGGCCACCTTGCGGGCCGGCTCGATCGCATAGAAGCCCTGGCCCCGGGCGATGTGGGCGCGCGCCAGTTCCAGCAGCAGGCCAGCGTCATCGGGATGGGCGATCAGGCCCTTGGTGGCGGTGATGGCGGCCTCGTCGGCCCGACCCAGCGCCCGCAGCGACTTGGCCAGGCCCGCGCCGGCCTCCGCGTCAGCCGGATCAACCTCGAACTCCGCGCCCCAGAAGGCGGCCTGGGCCAGCGGGTCCAGGCGCCGCGCCTCGGCCCGTTGCTGGGCTGAGGCCTTGACCGGCGTCGGGGCCGGCGCAGGCTTGGCGGTCTCGGCCTTGGGCGGGGCGGCGGCGAAGGCCGGGGTCGCCATGACCAGGGCGATGGGGGCGAGAACGGTTGCGATGAGCGCGCGCTTGCGACACATGAAGACAAGTCTCCAGAAGGTGCGCGCATCATCCCGCGCGGGCCTCAAGGAATCGTTAAGCATAGTTTTTAAGGGTTTCGCCGATGACCGACGCCGCGCATCCGATCCTCGCCGAGACCGACGGCCAGGCGATCCCGGTGCATCCCGTCGCGGAGTCCGAGGTCGAGGCGTTCCTGGCGCGAAAGCGCGCGCCGGTAAGGACTTTCGCCGCCGCCAACACGTTCGCGGGCAAGGCCGGGCAGGTGCTGGTCGTTCCGGGCGCCAGCGGGGCGGTCGAGCAGGTGCTGATGGGCGTGGGCTCTGGGCGCGCTGATCTGTCGCTGCTGCGGGGCCTGGCGGGCAAGCTGCCGGCCGGCGACTACGCCCTGTCGCGCCTTCCCAAGGGCCTGGACGGGGAGCAGGCGGCCCTGGCCTTCGCGCTCGGGACCTATCGCTATGACCGCTACAAGAAGCGCGGCGAGCCGATCCCGCGCCTGGTGGCGCCCAAGGGCGTCGATGTCGCCTTCGTCACCGCGCTGGCCCACGCCTGCGCCCTGTGCCGCGACATGGTCAACACCCCGGCCAACGACATGGGCCCGCTGCAGATCGAGACGATCGCCGGAGAGATCGCCGAGAAGTACGGCGCGACCCTGTCGGTGGTGCGCGGCGATGACCTGCTGAAGGAGAACTATCCGGCCGTCCACGCCGTGGGCCGCGCCGCCGTCGACGCCCGCGCGCCGCGCATGATCGAGATCGCCTGGGGCGATGCGTCCCATCCGGTGCTGGCGCTGGTGGGCAAGGGCGTGGTGTTCGACACCGGCGGTCTCGACATCAAGCCCTCGGCGGGCATGCGCCTGATGAAGAAGGACATGGGCGGCGCCGCCCACGCCCTGGCGCTGGGCCGGATGGTGATGGAGGCGAGGCTCCCGGTGCGCCTGGTGATCCTGACCCCCGTCGTCGAGAACGCCATCGCCGGCGACGCCATGCGACCGGGCGACGTGCTGCAGACCCGCGCGGGCCTGACCGTCGAGGTCGGCAACACCGACGCTGAAGGCCGGCTGATCCTGGCCGACGCCCTGACCCGCGCCGCTGAGCTCAAGCCCGCCCTGACGCTGGACTTCGCCACCCTGACCGGCGCGGCGCGCGTGGCCATGGGGCCATTCGTGATCCCGTTCTGGACCGCTGACGACACCCTGGCCGGCCAGATCGAGACGGCCTCTCGCAAGGTGTCCGACCCGCTGTGGCGCCTGCCCCTGACCGAGGCCTATCGCGACGCGTTGGACAGCGACATCGCCGACCTCAAGAACGACCCCGACGGCTGGGCCCAGGCGGGCGCGACGACGGCGGCGCTGTTCCTGCAGCGCTTCGCCCCGAGCGAGGGGAGTTGGGCCCACTTCGACGTCTTCGCCTGGAACCCGAAGGGACGGCCGGGCTATCCGGTCGGCGCCGAGGTGCAGGCCATCCGCGCCGCCTTCGCCATGCTGCAAGCGCGGTTCGCCCGATGAGCGCGCCCGACCGCCGCCTCACCCTGGTCCGCGACGGCGTGGCGGATCGCCGCCTGGAGGGCCTCGTCGCCGCCGAGCGCTTCGCCGACGTCACCCCGATGCAGGTCAGCGCGCCGATCGCTAGCCTGCGCAAGGCGCCCGAGCCCGACGCCGAGCAGGAGGACCAGCTGGTCTTCGGCGAGCTGTTCGACGTGCTGTTCGAGACCGGCGACTTCGCCTTCGGCCAGGCGCGGCGCGACCGCTATGTCGGCTATGTGCTGCTGGAAGCCCTGTCGGCGCCGGTGCTGACGCCCGATCATCGCATCGCCGTCCCGCGCACCTACGCCTTCGCCGAGCCGGACATCAAGTCGGCCATCGTCGGCCTCTACAGCCTGAACGCCCTGGTCACGGTCGAGGCTCGTGAGGGCCGGTTCGTGCGCGGCGCCCGGTCGGGCTGGTTCGTCGATCACCACCTGGCGCCGGTCGGCCGCTTCGAGACCGACTATGTCGCCGTCGCCGAGCGCTTTTTGCATGCGCCCTATCAGTGGGGCGGGCGCGAGAGCCTTGGCCTGGACTGCTCGGCCCTGGTGCAACAGGCGCTGTACGCCTGCGGCCGGGCCTGTCCGCGCGACACCGACATGCAGCGCGACTTCTTCCCGGAGATCGCCGAGGCCGACCGTCGGCGCGGCGACCTGGTGTTCTGGAAGGGCCACGTGGCGATCCTGCTGGACGCCGACACCATCCTGCACGCCAACGCCCACCACATGGCCACCGCGATCGAGCCGTTGGCCGAGGCGATCGCGCGGATCGCGGCGACGCCGACGGGCGGGGTGTTGGGGTACCGGCGGGTTTAGGGGGGCGCGCCCCCTCCGTCTCGGCGCTGCGCGCCGATCCACCTCCCCCGCAAGCGGGGCAGGAAGGAAGCCGCTTCCTCCTCACCCGTGCAACGGGGGAGGTGTCGCCGCGCCGTAGGCGAGGGGACGGAGGGGGCGCTTTCTCGCCAAACAAAAAGGCCGCGGCGCTTTCGCGTCGCGGCCTCTTCGTATCGGACGCCCGAGAGCCTTTAAGCCTTCGGCGCGGCCGGAG
>NCDQ01000606.1 GCA_002280275.1 Caulobacter vibrioides
ATGATGCGTGACATGCCGGGGATGTCGAACATGCCGATGCCCGCCGGCAAACCTTAGCCTCGCCCGGCACCTTGGCCTTGGAGCCGCAGGACCTCCCAATGACACGTTTCACCCCGGCCTCGCCCATGGCCCGGCGCACCGTTCTGCTGGGCGCGGCTGCGGCGGCAACCCTGCTCGCCGGCTGCGCCCAAGCCGCCGACCCGCTCGCCATCCAGGTCTACAAGACGCCGGTGTGCGCCTGCTGCGGCAAGTGGATCGACGCCCTGGCGTCGGCCGGCCTCAAGCCGCGGGTCTCGGTTCTCAACGATCTGACGAGCGTGCGGGCGACCTATGGGGTGCCCGACGCGCTGTCGTCCTGTCACACCGCGCAGATCGGCGGCTACACTATCGAAGGCCATGTCCCGCCGGCTGACATCCTGCGGCTGCTGAAAGAAAGGCCCAAGGCGCTGGGCCTGGTGCTGCCGGGCATGCCGATCGGTTCGCCCGGTATGGAAATCGCGGGCGCGCCCTCCGAACCCTATGCCACTCTTTTGCTGCACCTCGACCTTGCTGGCGACGATCGCCGCCGGCGCCATGCTCCTGGGCGCGTCCCAGGCGCTGGCCCACGCCAAGCTGGTGACCGCCAATCCAGCGCCCGACGCCACGGTCGCCGCCCCCAAGGCGCTGAGCTTGAAGTTCAGCGAAAAGCTGGAACCGAAGTTCTCGGGCTTCGAGGTCGCCAACGCCGCCGGCGCGGCCGTCTCGATCAAGACGACCGTCGCCGCCGACGGCAAGGGTCTGGACGGCGCATTGGCCGCTCCGCTCGCGCCCGGCGCCTACAAGGTCACCTGGCACGCCGTCACCGCCGACGCGCACCGCATGAACGGCGCCTACACCTTCACGGTGCGCTAGGCCCATGATCGAACTGGCCGTCGTTCTCGCGCGCCTGGTCCAGTACATCGGCGCGGCGGTCCTGTTCGGATCGCCGCTCTTTTGTCTCTATGGCCTGGCCAGCGGCGGGGTCACGATGATCTGGCCCCGACGCCTGGTCTTGGCCGGCGGCGTGGCCGTGATGATCGGATCGGGTCTGGCCCTGCTGGCCCAGACCGCGATGATGGCCGGAAGCGCGGCCGACGCCTTTGATCGAGAGACCCTGACGATGGTCGCGACCGGCACGCAATTTGGCCTGTCGGTGATCGTCCGCTTGCTCGCGGGTCTCGCCGCCGTGGTTGTCGCCCTGAGCGGCCGCCCCTCGCGCGCCTTGTGGTCGGCCGCGTCCGCCCTGGGCGCCATTGCCTTGGGCAGCTTCGCCTGGAGCGGACATGGCGCCGACGGCGCCGGCCTGAGCGGCGCGTTCAAGCTGATCGCCGACATCGTCCACCTGCTGGCGGCCGGTGTCTGGCTGGGCGCCCTGGCGGCCTTGGCGACCCTGATCCTCGGCTCCAAGACCACGAGCGAGACGTCGTTGCGCGAACTCCACCAGGCCCTGGAGGGGTTTTCCGGGGTGGGTTCGCTGGTCGTCGCGGCCCTGGTGCTAACCGGCTTGGTCAATGTGTGGTTCTTGGTCGGGCCGAGCCGAATTGCCTTGGCGGCCTCGACCGCGTGGGGCGTGGCGCTGCTGGCCAAGCTGGTCGTCTTTGGCCTGATGCTCAGCCTGGCCGCGCTCAACCGTTTTACGCTCACGCCTCGGCTAGAGCGGGACATGACCGGCCCCAGGGCGACCTCAGCGCTTGCCGCGCTCAAACGCAGCGTGGCGCTGGAATCGGCCGCCGGCCTCG
>NCDQ01000139.1:0-4175 GCA_002280275.1 Caulobacter vibrioides
GGCCGAGCACGACACCGTTTGGCAGCAACAAGCCACTCGGCTTGGAGGCGGCCAGTCAAGTGAACCAGCTCGGCCTGTCGCAATCGCTCTATACCAACGGCCGTTACGCGGCACGGTTGGAAGGCGTCGAGGCCAAGATCAAGGCGTCGCGCGAAAGTCTGCGTCGGATCGAGATGGATCTGCTGGTTCGGGTCACGAACGCATATGTCACGGTGCGCCGAGACCGCGAGATCCTCCGCATCAGCCTTGGCGGCGAGGCGTGGCTGCGCAAGCAGCTTCAGGACACCGAGGACAAGTATTCCGTACGCCAGGTGACCCTGACCGATGTTCAGCAGGCCAAGGCGCGGCTTGCTTCGGCGAGCACCCAGGTCGTCAACGCCCAGGCTCAGCTGAATCTGAGCATCGCCAACTATGCGGCGCTCGTCGGACACTTGCCGACCGAACTCGCCCCCGAGCCGGACATCGACGATCTGCCGAAGGCGCTCGACGAGGCCTACAATCAGGCCGAAGCCAACAACCCGGTCGTGCTGTCGGCGATCTTTACGGAAAAGGCCTCACGGCTGGGCGTGGCCGAGGCGCGCGCTCAAAGGCTCTTCAGCGTCTCGGCGCGCTTCGACTATCGCAACGCGCCGACCTATCCCTACAGCGCCAAGATCCGTAACCGCGAGGACGCGGTCTCCGCCAGCGTGACCCTGACCCAGCCCCTGTTTTCTGCCGGCCAGATCAATTCCACGATCCGGCAGACCCTGGAAGAGCACAATCGCGACAAGCTGCTGATCGACGACGCTCGCCGCAACATGGTCTACAGCGTTTCTGAGGCTTGGGAGCAACTGGTCGCGGCGCGCCGCTCGTTGGTCACGATCGAAGAGGAAATGAAAGCCAACACGATCGCCTTCTACGGCGTTCGTGAGGAAGAGCGCTTTGCCCTGCGCAGCACGATCGAGGTCTTGAACGCGCAGGCCGAACTGCAGAATTCTCAGCTTGCCTTCGTCCGCAGCCGCGCCAACGAATATGTCTCGCGCGTCCAGCTACTGTCGCAGATCGGTACGCTGGAAGTCGGCAATCTGGCCCCCGGGATCGCCCCTTATGATCCGGAGCGCAACTTCAAGAAGGTTCGCTATCGCGGTGTACTGCCCACGGATCTGATCGTCCAAACCCTGGACAAGGTGTCGCTGCCGCTAGCGGCCAAGAAGCCTGAAGTTGGTGACACTACGCCCCAAGCCCATTTCGGCGGATAAGGTGGTGCCGCCGCCGTCGATCAACGACCTTCCGACTCTGAAGGATAACGACGCGCCGATGACGACGGCGCCGAAGGGATAGAGTGCGCCGCTTAGGGGCGTTTGCCACCCATGGCATAGGATTGGCGAAGTCGTCCGCCGATCCGCGTGATCCAGGCGTGGCGATCGAATGAGACATGCTTGTTTCGGGTAGTCTCGGCCGAAAATTGCTCTCGCAGGGTCTTGTCCGCTATCAGCGCGACGAGTTGCTCCGCAGCGTGGACCACATCGGCGTCCGCCCATCGTCCCGACCGATAGATCGGACCATCACCTGTCACGGGAACGAGATTGAACCGCACCAGCGCGCTCGAGGATGCGTCCATAAACTCGACGTTTGAGGACCAGCCTGTAGCGACGGTCGCCTTGCCTTGCCAGATCGCCTCCGCCAGCAAAAGGCCGTAGCCCTCGGATCTGTGCAGTGAGAGCACGATGTCGACGCTGGCGGTCAGCACCGCCATTTCTTCGCTTGTCAGGTTGTCCGTCATCAGGCGAACCGACGGGTCGTCGGCGACCTCAGCGGCGAGTGCGGCCAGCGTCTCGGGATAGAGATCGCCGCCCACGACCTTGCAGAGCAGCAAGGCGGCGCCGCCGAGCGGCCGATTGGCGCGCTGGAAGGCGGCCAGCGCAGCGCGTGGGTTCTTCCGCTGAGCGGTCGACCTTAGATCGAAGGCCGTAAACACCACCACGCGATCCTCGGGCAGACCAAACCGGCCGCGATCGGTGGGCGGGCGGGCGTTCAGGTAGATCGGATAGGGCGCAGCGGAGACCTTGATGTGTTTCGGCGCGATCCGTCGAATAGCGTTCGCAGCGAATTCCGAGGGAGCCCACACCTCGTCGACGAAATCGAAGGCCGGGATCCAGTCCGCCGGCGCCTCCTCCAGCTCCCAGGCCCAATAGCCGATGTGATGACGCCCGGCCAGCAAACGCCCTTCGGTCTCAAGCACCCAGGCCAGCAACTCGGGCGGATTGATGTGGGAAACTACCACCCCGCGCTCTGTGTCGTCGGGCGGGGGGAGCGTTACCGGAAGCTCCACCTTGAACCCTACCCGTGATGAGAGGTCGATGGCGCGGGTGTCATACCCAGCGTCAGCGAGCCCGCGTGTAAGCAACCGCGCGCCTTCGCCCAGTCCATGTACAGCGCCAAGAAAGCCAATCACGGTGATCGGGCCCCGCGCCCGCGACCTTCGCCGCCACATCGTGCGCCGGGCTCGGGTAATGGCCTGTCGACGCTTGTGCCATCCGTGGAGCGCAAAAAACGGGTCTATGGCCATCCTGAGCGCGCGCACCACCCTGTGGGCCGCCCTTCGAATTGGAACGGGGAGGCGACGCCACAAGGTTAGCAAGCGGGACAACATCAGTTTTACACGCACAACGGTCTGAACCTACGAGCGACCTATAGCGAGCGGTGGCCCCACAACGCCAAAAAATTGGTGGGTGGAGGATTGTGATTGCCAAGCGTAACGCTGCAACCTCCTAATGGCGGAGGGGCAAACAAGAAATTCGGGGAACACGCGTGTCGACTGAGTGGAGCGCTGGCTATGTTACGGACGTCAATTACACCTACGGCTACTATGGCGAGCTGAATCCGCTGCGCAGCCGCCTCCCACTCCTGCTGGTGGGGCGCCACCCACCCAAGGTCGAAAATGCATGCGAACTCGGGTTCGGCCAGGGTCTGTCGGTATCGATCCACTCTGCGGCTCAGCCTGGCGTCAAGTGGTACGGTACCGATTTCAATCCGGCTCACGCGGCCTTTGCCACCGAGATGGGGCGGCTCTCGGGCGCTGACGCCAAGCTGTTCGACGAATCTTTCGCAGAGTTCTGCAATCGCGAGGACCTGCCAGATTTTGATTATATAGGCCTCCACGGCATCTGGACCTGGATCTCCGACGCCAACCGGCATGTGCTGGTCGACTTCATACGCCGCAAGCTGCGCCCGGGCGGGGTGCTCTACATCTCGTACAACACTTTGCCGGGCTGGTCGGCGTCGGCGCCGATCCGTCACCTGATGAAGCACCATGCCGACGTCATGGGCGCGCCAGGGCAGGGGGTGATCGGCCAGACTGACGCCGCGCTGAGCTTCATCGAGCAGTTCCTAGGGCTCGACCCGCTTTACGCTAAGGCCAATCCCGGTGGTGCCGACCGTCTGAAGCGCATAAAGGAGCAGGATCGGCACTATCTCGCACACGAGTACATGAACCGGGACTGGCATCCGATGTATTTCTCGGACGTCGAGAAATGGCTGAGTGACGCCAAGGTTGGCTTTGCGTGTTCGGCCCACGTCTTGGATCTTCTGAACGAGATGAACCTGACACCGCAACAGTCGGAATTCATGAAGGGTGTACCCAACGGCTCGCTTCGCGAAACACTCCGCGATTTCTGCACCAATCAACAGTTCCGCAGGGACTACTGGGTGCGCGGCGTTCGCCATATGTCAACGCACGAGCAGGCGACAGCCCTACGCCAGGAGCGGGTCATCCTTACCGTTGCGGAAAAAGACCTGCCTACCAAGGTGCGAGGCATCCTCGGCGAAGCCAACTTGGTCGATACGGTCTACCGCCCGCTCTTCGACCTGCTGCTTGATCATCGTCCGCATTCGGTCTCCGAAATCGAGAAGCATCTCGCCAAGAGCAATATCAATTTCACGCAGATCACCTCGGCCCTGACGGTGCTCTTGGGGTTGGGTGTGCTGTCCTCGGTTGCGGCCGACGCCGATATCGACGAGGCGAGAGCGCGTACCAAGGCACTAAACACCGCGATCGCTAGGAGGTCCTTGTCGACTGGCGAGATCGCTCACTTCGCCTCTCCTGTTACGGGTGGCGGCGTCACTGCGCCGCGTTTCGCTCAACTGTTCTGGCTGAGCCGTGAACAGGGTGGCAAGACCGCTGACGACTGGGCCGG
>NCDQ01000139.1:4181-15054 GCA_002280275.1 Caulobacter vibrioides
GAGCGTACTGGGGCAGTCGATCATTAAGGACGGCGCCGCCCTGCAGGGCGAGGACAACCTCACCGAGCTCAAGGCACAAGCCAAGGCCTGGGAAACCTACGCTTTGCCGATCTGGACCGCCCTAGGCCTGTGAGGGGTGATATGCACGCATGGCGAGTTTGGGGTGGGGCATCCAATGACTTCACGAATCGCCAAGAAAGGTCCTCGCCCCGGCGGAGAAAAGCACCGAGGCATCCCGCCTCCCTTCTTGCCTAAAGCGGCCACTGAAAACAAAATCAGTAAAGATCTCGAGTTTCTGGGCTAAATCCCGACGGTAGAGTTTATATTTTGAGTTCCTGTCCTGATCGATCCTCTCTTTGAGAATTCTTCAAATGAAGATGTGTGATTTGCGAGGGTGGCCCATTAACTTATGAATGTTGATCTTTTGACCGTTGCGTCAGGAATCTGAGGTGCGCCTCCACAATATCGGAAGTTGTACTGTGGATTCGCCGCCGACTGTCGGATTCTTGTCGCAGAAAGGTTGCGGACCGGCGCCGGTTAAGATATAAGCAGGAGGTCTACCCACAAGACTTCCCATTAGCCCCGCCGGAGACCGCGTCTTCGGCGGGGCTTATTGCATCTGAGGGGAGCCGCTCGCGTCTATGGAAACGCGAACGCGGGAGGTCTGTTCCCCCGGCCCAGCTTCGATATGTCAGATCAGATGCGATCTTCGGGCGGCGTGGCCGACGTGCGGCTCAGGTGGGGACCGTGGACGACCGGTTGCCGCTCCAGGATCTGCCGCACCTTGCGCACCGCCACAGAGGCGCGGCTTCGACGCTGGCGCCACAGCAGCAGCAGCATCGCGCCGAGCGTGGCGGTCAGGAAGGGCAGGGGGCCCAGCAACCAGACCGCCGCCGCAAGAGCGAAGTAGTAGGCCCGGACGCCCGCGTTGAACGCCGACAGCGCCGGGTTCAAGATCCCGCCTGCGGCCTCGGCGTACTCAGCGAGCACCGCGTTCGGCGCCCACATCGGCGTGGCGCCGATGGCGGCGAGGCAATAGTTCATCTGACGGATCGACCAGATGAAGTCGAGCAGCCCCCGGGCCAGAGCCACCAGCACCAGGCCCAGCTTGATCTGGAACATCAGCGGCGTGGTCTTGGCCAGGACGGCCAGGCCCTCGACGCTCTTCAAGGCGTTGTCGCCGCCGAACAGGACGCCCGCCGCCGCCGCGATCAGGATCAGGTTCGAGGACGCGAAAAAGCTCGCCGAGTTGATCGCGTGCCCCAGCAGTTGCCCGTCCAGCAGCGCGATCTCGCGGACGGCCATCTCCTGCATCCACCGGCGGCGGATCACCGTCATGTCGGTGTTGAGCACGCCGCCGCTCTCGCCGATGCGCTTGAGCATCGGCTCGTACAGCAGCCAGCAGCACGCAAAGACGGTCAGGACGATGATGTCGAGCAACGGCATGGCGGAAGTCTAGACCCGGGCGGAGAATCGGAAAACCAGCTTAGAGCCTCGCGCGTCAAAACGGATTCGTTTTGACGCGATAACGAGGCTCTAAATCAAATACTTGGAGCGTGACTTGCGCCGAAACCGGTTCCCACTTTCGGCGTCACGCTCTAGTCCTCGTGAATGAGGCTATGTCGGCTCGTGTCTTTCAGAATGATCGAACAGATCAGCCCGATGGTCATCACTGCCGCGACATAGACATAGAACGTGCTCTCCAGGCCTTCGTGCTTGAAGGCCAGGGCGACCATCTCGGCCGTGCCGCCGAACAGAACATTGGCCAGGGCGTAGGGCAGGGCCACGCCCAGCGCGCGGATCTCGGCCGGGAACATCTCAGCCTTCACCACGGCGCTGATGGAGGTGTAGCAGGACTGAAAGGCGACGCCGGCCAGGATCAGGGCCAGGGCCACGCCGACCGAGGTTGTCTGGCTGATGGCGCTCATGATCGGCGAGACGGTCAGGGCCCCGCCGCCAAAGGCGATGATCAGCATCGACTTGCGACCAAACCGGTCCGACAGCCAGCCCGCCAGCGGCTGCATCAGCATGAAGGCGATCAAGCTGAGCGCGCTGATCTCCGAGGCCTGGGCCTTGCTGAAGCCCGCCGTGTTGACCAGGAACTTCTGCATGTAGGTGGTGTAGACATAGAAGGTCAGCGAGCCGCCGGCGGTCAGGCCCATGATCAGTAGGCTCTCGCGCGGATGCCGCCGGATCAGCGGCACGATCAGCGAGACGAAGAACAGCATCAGGAACGCCGCCCCCGCATACTGCCCCGGCTTGGCCAGCGGGCCGCCCATCAGGCCGACGACGCCGCAGGCGATGGTCAGGGACAGGAAGACGCCCGCGCTGGCGACCTGGGTGCGGGAGAGCGTTTCGCTCTGGGCGGGCCGCTTGAATGAGACGCTCTCTTCCAGGCCGCGCCGGATCCAGAACACCACGACGGCCAGCAGGGCCCCGATAATGAACGGCACGCGCCACGCCCAGGCCTTGAGCGCCTCTTCGCCCAGCGTGCGCTGCAGGACGATCAGCACGCCGAGCGCCAGGAGTTGCCCCGCGATCAGGGTCACATAGTGGAAACTGGACCAGAAACCCCGTCGGGCCTTGCCGGCCATCTCGCTCATATAGGTGGCGCTGGCCCCGTACTCGCCGCCGACCGACAGGCCTTGCAGCACACGGGCAAACAGCAGGATCGCCGGGGCCCACAGGCCAATGGTCTTGAAGTCGGGGGTGACGGCGATGATGAAGGCGCCCGCGCACATCAGCGACACCGAGACCGACAGGGCGGCGCGACGGCCCGCATGGTCGGCGTAGAGCCCCATCAGCCACGCGCCGATCGGTCGCGCGACAAAGCCGAGGAAGAAGACCGCCGCCGCCTGCAGCAACTGGACGGTCTGGTCGCCCTTGGGGAAGAAAGCCGGCGCGAAATAGAGGGTGAAGGCGGCGTAGGCGAACCAGTCGTACCATTCGACCAGGTTCCCGGCCGAGCCGCCCAGGATCGCCCTGGCCCTGGCCAGCGGCGTGAGGCGCGCGGCCTCGGCTGTCGCCGTCATGAAATCTCCCCCTCAGCTTGGAGGGGGAGATTAGAGCGTGATAGCCGAAAGTGTGAGCGGTTTCGGCGGCAATCACGCTCTAAATGTTTGAAATAGAGCCTTTTTGCCTCCTTCGAGCGGTTCCATTTGAAGGGGGAAAGGCTCTAGGCGAACGCCGTGTCAGGGCAAGGCGGCGCTAGATCCTGCCCATCAGAACCAGGATGATCAGGATCACGAGGATCAGGCCAAGGCCCCCGCTGGGGAAGTAGCCCCAAGACCGGCTGTGGCCCCAGGTGGGCAGCGCGCCGATCAGGGCCAGGATCAGGATGATGATAAGGATCGTGCCAAGCATGGTCCGAAAGTTCCCTCCGAGCCCGCGTCAGCCACGGTGGCGACGCGGGGTCATGGGGTCGGAATTCGCGGCGCCGCTTGTCGGTTCCGAGGAGAAAGGTTCCCTCAAGAGGGCGCGTCTTCGGCCTTGCGGATCTTGATGGCCCAGAGCGTTCCGATCACCGCGCCCTTTACGCGCGGGAGGGTCAAGAGCGTCAGCGCCGCCAGCGGGATCAGGACCACTGGCGCCACGAGCCAAGGCGAGGCTTCCCAGATCCAGGGGAAGAACAGCATCGGCGCGATGATGACATGGCCCACGAGGAAGATCGTGAAGTAGGCCGGGCCGTCATCGGCGGGATAGAGGCCCAGCTCGTGACCGCACGCCTCGCAGATGGGTGAGACCTTCAGATAGCGGCGATAAAGCCGACCGTCACCGCAGTTGGGGCAACGGTGGCTGAGGCCGCGCTTGAGGCCTGTGAACACGGAGGTGGTGGGCTGAGGGTCGGACATGACGTCCATATGCGCTCAGAGCGACGGCTAGAAAAGGGCGACCAGCCGTCGCATGGGCCGGTCGAGGCTAGTGCTTGGCGTCGCGCGCCGCGCCGCTGACGGCCTTGCCGGCGGCCGAGACATCGCGACCCATGCCCTCGATGGTGTTGCACGCCGAGACGAGCAGCGCCGAAGCGGCGGCGGCGAGGACGACGAACTTGCGCATTTTCGAAAACTCCACCTTTGACGCGGTCGGCGGACCTTAGCCATGCGCCGCGCCGAGCTTCAAGGGCTCGGCGCGGCGAAGGCGGGCGGACGTTTTATCGGACCCGGCGGACGGAGCTGAAGCGGTCGTTCTGCCGATTGGGCAGCACCCCGACATCATAGTCGTAGACCCAGCAGCGCCCCTGGAAATAGGCGTGTTCGCAGAACTGCCACGCCCCTCGCGCAATGCGCATGGAGGAGGCGCGGTCATTGAAGCCGATGCGCGCCAGATCCGGCATGTCGCCCCGGATCGGGCGAGCGTCGCCGTAGAAGTCGCGGTGCTCGAACAGCACGATCCCGCCGCCGCCCCAGCGGTCGCGCCGATCATCGCGGCGATCATAGCGGTCGCCCCGCTGCTCGTAGCGATGATCGCGCCGATCCCAGTCGCGGTCCTGGGCGACGGCTTGGGTGGTCAGCAGGGCCAGGGCGCCGCAAGCGATGAAGAAGGTGGTCTTACGCATGGAAGGTCCTCCTTAGCGAACGCGGCGGATCGAGCTGATGGCGTCGTTCCACTCGCGGGGCAGAACGAACTGGTCGGCGTCCAGACGGCTGCAGCGGCCTTGATAATTGGCGTGCTCGCAGATCTCCCATTTGCCGCGGACGATGCGGATGGACGAGGCCTTGTCGTTGAAGCGCGCGACATCCAGATCGGGGGTGTCGCCCATGACTTCGTAAACACGGCCTTGGTAGCCGGTGTCCTCGAACATCAAGATGTCGCCGCGATAGCCGCCGCCGCCATTGCCGTAGGGCGGGCGACCGCCGCCGCCGTTCCAGCCCCCGCCGCCCTGGCCGGGGCCGACAAAACCGGCGCATTGCAGGCGGCCGTCGCGGTTTTCCAGGCCTTGACCGCCGCAGTCCCTAGCGCGGGCGCTGCTCCACTCCCAGCCGCCGCGATCAGTCTGGCAGCGCGCCCAGACCTGGCCGTTGAAGGCGGTGATCTCTCGGCACGACCGAGTGTAGGAGCCGCGCGGCGGGTCGTCATAGCGGCCGTTCCAGTAGGGGGCCTGGGCCGCAGCCGAGCTGGCCATGGCCAGGACGGATAAGGCCGCGAGCACGAAGGTCTTACGCATGATGTTCCCCCAACTGAGGCTTGGTCGTTGATGTCAGCTAACCGCCCCTCAACTGAACGGCGGCTGAACGGCTCAGCTCAATCGTTCAGCGTTCGCCAGGTCGATAGTCGACCTTGATGTGGCCCTTCAGCTGATCTTCCGTGAACCGGACGGGCTTGGTCTTCATGGCCACGAACAGCGGCGTCTGGTCGGCATAGTGCGGCGAGGCCGCATCCAGCGTCGCTGCGCCGAACTGGTGGATGCTCTCAGACCGCAGCGCGCCCGCCTTGTCCCAGGTCACAAACATCACAAACGTGTCGCCGCCGTCGGCGGTGGTGGTTCCATCTTTCTGGGGCTTGCCCCAGACCGAACGGAAGGTGTCGGCGGCGCCGTCGATCGGCAGATCGACCTTTCCGCGCCGGATGCGATTGATCTGACCCCACTCGGGATCGAGGCGACCGAAGTGAGTCTTCAGCGTCTTGATGGCCGCGCGCAGGCTGTCGATTGGTGTGGGCGCCGGATCGCCGTTCGAGTGGGCGAACAGGATCGGCTGGCTCATCAAGGCGGCCAGGGCCGCGCCGCGATTGGCGCGATCGGCCTGCTTGTTCCAGGCGCGCAGGATCCGCTGGGCTTCGGCCAGGTCCGCGTCGCCCTTGGGGTCGACCGCCAGCACCTCGCGCACCATCGCCATGACGCTGGAGCGGTCGCTGAAGGCGACGTCGTACTTGTGGGCGCGGAAGCGCGCGTCGGTGAGCGCGCGGTCGGCGCCGTAGGTCTCCAGGGCTCGCCAGGCGCGGTTGGTCATGTTGGTCTGCAGGCCCATGGACGCCGAAAAGTCCGCCGGCTTCAGGTTGTCGGCCGCCTCGCTGGCCTGGAACGGGGTGTTGTTGGAGTTGAACACCAGGCCCGACTTGGGATTCCACAGCTGCGGGCTGTTCTCCACCGGCAGATAGCCTTGCCAGATCAGGTCGGAGCGTTCGCCCGGCAGCACGCCGCTCCAATCGGCCGGGACCTTGCGCGAAGCCGATGTTGCCGGCCGCGTCGGCGTACACATAGTTCAGGCTGGGAATGGCGTGGGTGGCGATCGCGGCGCGCCAGTCCTCGACGGTCCGGGCCCGGTTCAGGCGCCAGTACTGCAAGGGCTGACGCCATTCGCCCATGCCGGCATAGCGGATGGCGAAGACGCCATGCTTGGTCTCCAACACCGGCCCGTGCGCCGAGCGCAGCACCGCCTTGCGCACCGGCAGCACGATGGGCCCGAGGAGCTTCACGCGTAGGGTGGCATAGCGCTTCTCGAAGTCCTTCCACTGGCCGTCCAGCTTGTACTGGTTCTTGTTCGCCGGGTTGATGGTCAGGCGATAGACGTCCACGAGGTCGGGCTTGGAGACGGTGTTGGCCCAGCCGAGCGTGGCGTTGTGGCCGTGCAGCATGAACGGCGAGCCGGGGAAGAAGCCGCCCGCCACGTGCCAGCCTTCGCCGCTCTGCACGACAGCCTCGTACCAGGCGACGGGACCGGTGTAGGGCTGGTGGGAGTTCACGAGCAGCCGCGTGGCGCCGTCGACGCTGCGCGAGGGGGCGGTGGCCAGGCCGTTCGAACCCTTGGGCGGCGGTCCGTTCGTGGCCGGGGCCGTGATCCGGCGCAGCTCGCCGTCCAGGCCGTAGAAGAAGGGCTGCTTGAAGATGAAGCCCGCCGCGACGTCCTTGCCCGTGACCGGCAGTAGGCCAGGCTTGGCCTTCTCCGGATACTTGGCGACATAGAGGCTGACCCCGTCGGCATAGGCTTCCATGATCGTCCGAAGCTCGGCGGGCAGCTCGGCGTATCGCTTGTCGACCGTGGGCCAGACCTCGAGCAGCGAGACCACATAGTCGGTCGGGGCGGCGCTGGCGCCCTTGCTGCGCGCCAGCACACCGCGCGTGGCCAGCACCACGTCCTGCAGGGTGTCGAAGTCGTCCTCGCTCTGGGCGTAGCCCAGGCCGAAGGCCGCGTCGGCGTTGGTGGTCCCGAGAATGTGCGGCACGCCCCATTCGTCGCGGCGGATGCGGACGTCATAGGCCTTGGCCTTGTCGAGCAGGGCTTGGCGGTCGGGCGCCTTGGGAAGACTGGCTCGGTCGATGGCGATCAGGGCCAGGGCCGTGACCACCACAAGCGCCACAAGTCCGCCGATCCCGCGCAGGATCCACTTCATCCCCGTCTCCCCCGTCCCCAGTTCGTTGGTGGCGATCATGGGGGGAGGGCCGGGCGGTGGAAAGGGCCGGGTTCGACGAAACCTTGCCAAAAACTCATGATAACGCTGTTCGCTGAATCGTCAGGGCCTGTTACGGAAAGGGGAAACTTCTGGGGAGGCGCGCGATGGCTCGCAAGTTCATGGTTCCGGCCTTGGCCGTTCTGGCGTTCGCGGTCGCCGCCCCGGCGATGGCGCAGGTTCCCGACCATATCGCCAAGGCCGTGGCCGATCCGTCACGCCCGGCTGCGGAAACGGCCCGTGACGCCGCCCGGCGTCCGGGCGAGCTTCTCGCCCTGGCCGAGCTGAAGCCCGGCGATACCGTGGTCGATTTCGTGATGGGCGGGGGGTACTTCACCCGCATCATCTCGGGCGCCGTCGGCCCGCAGGGCGTGGTCTACGCCTACCAGCCCGCCGAGTTCATCCAGTACGCCGCAAAGTATGGCGAAGACCTCAAGGCCGTGACGGCCGTGTTGGCCAACAGTAAACCGCTCAACGGCCCGCTGACGGCGCTGGACCTGCCCGACAATGTCGATGCGGTGATCACGGTGCAGAACTATCACGACATGCACCTGAAGCCCTTCCCGACCGATATGGCCGCCAAGGCCAACGCCGAGATCTTCAAGTCGCTGAAGCCGGGCGGCGTGTTCCTGGTGATCGACCATTCCGCCGTCGCCGGTTCGGGGATCAGCGCCGCCGACACCCTGCACCGGATCGACATCGCGGCGGTCAAGCAGGAGGTCGAGGCGGCCGGCTTCAAGCTCGAGGCTGAGAGCCCGCTGCTGGCGGATGCGTCCGACGCGCGGACGATCAACGTCTTCGATCCCGCCATTCGCGGCAAGACCGATCAGTTCATCCTCAAGTTCCGCAAGCCGAAATAGCGGGCGTTACGGCGAAAGGAGCTTACCGCGTCATCCAGGGCTTGGACTTGCCGGTCGGGGCTGCGGCGCTGGCGCGTTCGACCTTGCCGCTGGAGGCCTTGGGGCCATGCCCGTGGCGGCCCTGGGCGGCCTTTTTCAGGCGCAAGGCGCGCTGCATCGGCGTCTCGCCGTCGGGGGCGGTGTCGGTCTTGTCGGTCATAGGTGCGATGTAGGCCTCGAATGGCGCCTTGAGAAGGCCGCGCTTGAACGTCAGTCTGGAAAGATGTCGCCCCGTCGCCTGGTTCCCGCCCTGATCCTGCTTGCCACCCTCAGCGTGGCGAGCGCCCCTGTCCAGAGCCAAGCCCAGGTCCGAACGCCGCCGGCCGAGGGTCCGAATGCGGTGTCGCCGGTGCTGATCCTGCCGCCGACCCTGCCGCCCAAGCTGGTCTCGTCCTATCCGGCTCAGGACCAGGTGGTGGCCCCCGGCGTGCTGGTTCTGAAGGTCGCCTTCGACCAGCAGATGTCCCCGACCGCCTGGAACTACGCCCCCGCCGACGGCGCCGAGCCCATGGACTGCGTGAAGACCCCGCGTTTGCTGGCCGACCAGAAGACCTTTGTCTTGCTGTGCCGCGTCCAGGCCAACCGGACCTATGGCGTCACCCTGAACGCCGAGCGGGCGGGGGGCTTTGCGAACCTCGGCGACAATCCCGCGCAGACGGCCACCCTGACCTTCAAGGTCAGCGCCGAGGCGCCCGTCACCACGCTGCGGCGGGCCATGCAGGCTGCGAGTCTGAAGGACGACCAGACGCCCGTGCAGGACGCCCCGCCGGTCTCCGCCCCCGCCGCCGGCGGTCGCTAAGCTTCGCCGCTGGCGCCGCGCGTCCGCCTAACGCATCATTGTCCCATGACGGCGGAATCGGGCGGACGCGATTGGACGGGGGCGGACCTCGCGGTGGTGGTGGGCGACTACATCGCCCAGCTGGAGAAGACGCTCGCCGGCAAGCCCGTCGACCGCGCCGCCCACGACCGCACCGTCCGCTTCGTCACCGGCAAGGCCGACGGCCCGATCAGCTGGAAGCAGGGCGAGATCTCGGCGGTGCTGTCGCTGATCGGCGTGCCGATCCTAAAGGACCAGCCGCCCCGCTGGGCCTATGACAACGCCCTGCTCGATGCGGTCGAGGAGCAGTTGGCCGCCAAGCCCGCCTTGCTGGCCGCCGCCGTGCGCCCCGCCGCCCTGTTCGCCGCCCCCAGCGCCATCCCGCTGATCGAGGCCGCCCCGCCCAAGCCGATGCCGATGACCGAGCGCCTGATCCAGGCCATCCAGCGCTTCGACATGGGCGGCCGCGAGGCCGACGACCGCTTCCTCAAGGGCCTGGGGATCGCCAGCATCGTCACCCACGAGGCCCGCCGCCTCTCCGACCGTGGCCGCCCGGACCTGGCCGGCCGCATCCGCCCCGCGCGCGGCGGCGACCCCGAGGGCTGCGACGTGATCAGCTTTGGTCTGGACGAGATCCCGCGCCTGATCGTGGTCAAGGCCACCCTGGCCGGCGAGGTCGCCCCCTTTGGCCTGACCCAGGCCGAGTACGCGCTCTCCAAGACCCAGCCCCACGCCTTCCGCATCCGCCGCGTTTATGACCTCCTGGGCGAGGGGCGGTTCTACCGGCTCAAACCGCCGTTCGGGTGATAGGCTCCGCCAACGGCGGCGGCGGGCTAGGCGTCACATCGTCTTTTCGAGCCGGAACATGCCTTCGTCCTGCTCCGAGCCGTCATCGTCCGGATCGTTCGGATCAGGATGTCGCGTGTTGTAGTATTCCACGATCTTGAAGCCGCAGCGATTGACGTAGAAGTGGATGTTGCGCCGCTCGAAATAGGGCGTGCAGGTTTCCCAGACGCGGGTTTCGGGAAAGCGCTGCTCGATCGCCGCCCACGCCGCGCGTCCGATCCCCCGCGAGTGCGCGGTGGTCATGACGAAGAAGAAATCAAGGCGGTTGCGGCCGGTGTCCGGATCGATCACCACAACGGCGCCGCCCACCCGCTGTCCGTCCGCATGGATGTCCAACGCCACCGCGCCGACGGCGTCGAGGGAACGCTCGAGGTCGCCGTCCGACGGGATGGGCTCATCCATCGCGCCCAGCTCTTCGACGGCCGCCGCCGTGAACGTCGCCTGCAGGTCCGACTTGAACCGGGCTCTATCTGTGGTCGCCAGCGTGTGGAGGGTGATGCACGCGTCGTGACGGGGTTTCATTTCGGGTCCGTTATTCAACGACTTGGAGGCGCCTGATCCGCTTTGGGCTCGCGAGCTCCGCGTCGAGCTCACCCAAAACCTACGCGGCGCCTTTGATAGCTCTTTCGTGGGTCCAAGTAGCGCCAAAACAAACCCCCGCCAGTCTCCCGGCGGGGGCGCTCAAAGCTCCACGATCAGGCGCTAACGCCGATCAATCCTCGTCCATCTTCAGGGCGGCGATGAAGGCTTCCTGCGGGATCTCGACCTTGCCGAACTGACGCATGCGCTTCTTGCCGGCCTTCTGCTTCTCCAGCAGCTTCTTCTTGCGGGTGGCGTCGCCGCCGTAGCACTTGCTGGTCACGTCCTTGCGCAGGGCGCGGACGGTTTCGCGGGCGATGATCTTGCCGCCGATGGCCGCCTGGAT
>NCDQ01000140.1 GCA_002280275.1 Caulobacter vibrioides
GACACCACCCGCGCCATCCGCCCCGCGACGGGCTCTGAGCGCACCTGCAAGTCCTGGCTGACCGAGGCCACCCTGCGGATGCTGATGAACAACCTGCACCCCGACGTCGCCGAGCGGCCGGAAGAGCTGGTGGTCTATGGCGGCATCGGGCGTGCGGCCCGCGACTGGGAGAGCTTCGACAAGATCGTCGAGACCCTGCGCCGGCTCGAGGACGACCAGACCCTCTTGGTGCAGTCGGGCAAGCCGGTCGGCGTGTTCCGCACCCACGCCGACGCGCCGCGCGTGCTGATCGCCAACTCCAACCTGGTGCCGCGGTGGGCCAGCTGGGAGCACTTCAACGAGCTGGATCGCAAGGGCCTGGCCATGTACGGCCAGATGACCGCCGGCTCATGGATCTATATCGGCGCCCAGGGCATCGTGCAGGGCACCTATGAGACCTTCGTCGAGATGGGCCGTCAGCACTATGGCGGCGACCTCTCGGGGCGCTGGCTGCTGACGGCGGGCCTGGGCGGCATGGGCGGGGCCCAGCCGCTGGCGGCGGTGATGGCCGGGGCCTCGTGCCTGGCCATCGAGTGCCAGCCCTCGTCCATCGAGATGCGCCTGCGCACCGGCTATCTGGACCGCTCGACCGACAGAGTTGACGAGGCCCTGGCGTGGATCACCGAGTCCTGCGCGGCCAAGACGCCGATCTCGGTGGGCTTGCTCGGCAACGCCGCCGAACTGCTGCCGGAGCTGTTCCAGCGCGGCGTACGCCCCGACCTGCTCACCGACCAGACCAGCGCCCATGACCCGATCAACGGCTATCTGCCCGCCGGCTGGAGCCTGGAGCGCTGGCGTGCGATGCGCGACCAGGACCCGCCGCAGGTCGCCGAAGCCGCCAAGGCCTCGATGGCCGCGCATGTGAAGGCCATGCTGGACTTCCAGGCCGCCGGCGTGCCGACCGTCGACTACGGCAACAACATCCGCCAGATGGCGCTGGAGGAAGGCGTGACCAACGCCTTCGACTTCCCCGGCTTCGTGCCGGCCTATATCCGCCCGCTGTTCTGCCGGGGGATCGGGCCGTTCCGCTGGGCGGCGCTGTCGGGCGATCCCGAAGACATCGCCAAGACCGACGCCAAGGTCAAAGAGCTGATCCCGGACAATCCGCACCTGCACAACTGGCTCGACATGGCTGGCCGGAAGATCAGGTTCCAGGGCCTGCCGGCGCGCATCTGCTGGGTGGGCCTCGGTGATCGCCACCGCTTGGGCCTGGCCTTCAACGAGATGGTCGCCAAGGGCGAGCTGAAGGCCCCGATTGTCATCGGCCGCGATCACCTCGACTCCGGCTCAGTCGCCTCGCCCAACCGCGAGACCGAGGCCATGAAGGACGGGTCGGACGCGGTGTCGGACTGGCCGTTGCTGAACGCCCTGCTCAACACCGCCTCGGGCGCCACCTGGGTTTCGCTGCACCATGGCGGCGGGGTCGGCATGGGCTTCTCGCAGCACGCCGGCATGGTCATCGTCTGCGACGGCACCGAGGCGGCCGCCAAGCGCGTGGCGCGCGTGCTGTGGAACGATCCGGCCACCGGCGTCATGCGCCATGCCGACGCCGGCTATGACATCGCGCTCGACTGCGCGCGGGAGAAGAGCCTGGACCTGCCCGGGATTCTCTGAACGCGGACGCTCAACCAAACGCGCCCCGGCGCGTTGATCCCATGGTCAAGGTGCGACAAGGCGGCGCGCGACAGGTCGTCCCGTTCGCAAGGGCCGAGTCAATCTCGACCATGGGGTCATGGTTAAGGAGCATTTCATGACCGTCGCCTCGCAGACCCGTTCTTTTGATCCCCGGCCGCAGCGCGCCCGTCGCCGCGAGCCTCGCCAGTGGCCGCTCGGCGTCGCCGTTCTGGTGGCCTCGGTGCTGAACGCCGTGGTCTGGGGCGGCCTGTTCGCCGCCGCGAAGGTCTTCCTGAGTTTGTGAGCGTAAGCGTTTCGTATTTCTCCCCCCGAAGACGACTTGGGCCGCATCCGCAAGGACGCGGCCCATTTTTTCGCCTGTTGGTCGCCCAGCGGGATTGGCTATCGCCAGGGCGTCAGCGCGCCGACCTGGGCCGAGGGCCCCAGGATCTGCGGCTTCTGCGCATAGCCAAGATCGCTCAGTCGAGCGCCCGTCTGCTCGACCAGGGCCTGGAAGGTGAGCTTCTTCTTCTCGCGCAGGATCGCAGCCAGGCTGTAGGTGAAGGCGCCGTGGCTGACGGCGCCGTGGCGGTACTCGTAGCTGAGCTCGCCCTCGCCGCAGGCCTCGATGATCAAGGGCAGATTGGGCCCTGCGGGAATCTCCGGCTGATCGCCCGCCTTGCGATCCTCATACGCCTTGGTCGACAGGGTCCGCCGCATGGCCGCCCGCCCCAGTCGTTCGGTCGCGCGGTCCTTGCCGAAATAGCGGGTCTCCAGCGCCTCGTCCTCCGTGAAACCCTCGCCCTGACGGCGGAAGTCTCGAGGGACCCACATCCGGGTCTCCAGGTCCCAGCGCAGCTCGCGGTGGCGGATGTCGTCGGGCGGGGTGAGACCCAGCGCGCGGGCGCCGCCATTGCGATGGATCCCGCCCGCGTGGCAGCAGTCGAAGATCATCGCCAGCCGCGTCTCATAGGGCAGCTGCGCATAGAGACAGTGGATCTGATCGTCGGAGATCGCGCGTTCAGGCGTCCAGTCGAAGTCCCACGGCACCAGCACCTCGACATTGCGGTCGGGTTCGAAGTTTTCGCCGTACTCGGGGACCTGGGCCCCGTGGCCGCTGTAGTAGAAGACGAGCTCATCGTCCTCACGCGCCCCGTCCATCAGCCATTCCAGCCGCTGGAGGATCCCCTCGGCCGTCGCGCGGCCGTCGAGGCACACCCGGATCGACTCGGCGGGGAAGCCGCATTCCTGCAGCACAGAGCTCATCGTGAAGACGTCGTTGACGCAGCCTTCAAGACGATCGCCCGCATTTGGGTAGTCATTGATCCCGACCAGCAGCGCCTTGCGCCGCGGGGCTCGGCCGCCCGCCGTGGCCGCCTTCGCCTTGGCGCCGCTCTTGGTGACTCCCGACGGCGGGCCCGAGACTTGTTCGGACAGCCCCACAAACTCGCGCACGCCGATCGCCAGATTGCCGATCGGGCGCCAGACGTTTTCGATCGTGTTGACGTGCTGGAAGTAGCCTTCCGCCGCGTGATCGCCGACACCAGGCAGGTCAAACGGCGTGTCCGTCTGGCGGAAGTTCGGCGCCGCCCAGTTCTTGATCGGCGCGGTGAAGACGTCGTCGTCGCGATTGTACAGGTGATGCCAGAACGCGACGGGCAGTTCCTGCACCCGGCCGTTGGTCAGGTTGCCGACAACGAACGGATTATTGATCTGCGAGCCGAACGTCACATAGGTCGCCTGGGCCAGCAGCGGGGCGACGTCGGGCGCGGCCGCGTCCTTGTGCGTGAAGGCGTTGTAGGTGACCAGCGAGCCCAGGCTGTGGGCCAGGATCAGGTCAGGCTGGAAGGCCTTGATCCGCTCGAACACCCGAGCGCGGCTCTTCTTCTTGAATCGCTCGTCATTGACCCAGGCCACGACATAGCCGGCCGTCCAGCGGACGGTATGGGGCGCGTCGCCCAGGACGCCCTTCTCGCGCTTGAAGATCGAGGTCACGCCGCTGACCGCGAGCTTGGCGACCGCCCCAGCGACCTCCCAGGCCGACAGGTCCACGCCTTCGAAAATGTCGTCGTATTCGATGAACTCGAACTCGAGTTCCAGGCCCGCCACGGCGGGAAACACCGCCTGGATGGCCTTGGGCCAATCCTCCTTCCAGGTGGATTGTCGCTGATCGCCCAGGCCGTGGACGCTGAGCACCTTGAGCGTCTTCATGGTCGCCCTCCCTTTGGGAGAACAACGCTATCACAAGCTGTATTCGAAACCCATTCGACTCAGACGAGAATCCGTCAGATCGGCATCCGCATGATTTCCTGATAGGCCGAGATCACCTGGTCGCGGATCGACATCACCGTCTCCAAGCTGGCTTCGGCCGAGCTGATGGCGGTGACCACGTCGACCAGTTCGGCCTTGCCGGCCACCTGAGCGGCGATCTTGTGCTCGGCGACCTTCGAGGCCTTGGTCGCCCCGTCCATGGCCGACTTCAGCAGATCGCCGAAGTCCATGCCCTTGTCCTGGGAACCGCCGATCGACCCGATGGAGCCGACCGACATGGCGCCGGAATTGGCGTAGGCCTTGGCGGCGGCGAGCGCGGTGATCATGGCCTAGCCCCTATTTCTTGAGGATGTCGAGGGTGCGCGACTCCATGGCGCGCGCGGTCTCGATGACGTTGAGGTTGGCTTCGTAGGCGCGCTGCGCCTCCTTCATGTCCAGCGCCTCGACCATGGTGTTGACGTTGGGCAGCTTCACATAGCCCTTGGCGTCGGCGGCCGGATTACCGGGGTCGTACTCGCTCTTGAAGTCGCTCTGGTCGGGATCGACGCGCAGCATCTGCACGCCCTCGGCGCCCTGCACCTTGGTCGGCTTGAACACCGGAACCTGGCGCCGATAGGGATCGCCGCCGGCCGTGCGCGAGGTCGAGTTGGCGTTGGCGATGTTCTCGGCGATGACCCGCATGCGCCCCTGCTGGGCGCGCAGGGCCGACGAGGCCACAGCCATGGTCGCGAGGGATTGGGACTTGATCTCGGGCATCGCCTAAAGTCCTCAGCCGGAAGGCTTGCGAGCGGCCATGCGGAGCATGGTCATGGATTTCTGGTAGAAGCTGATCGCCGCGTCGTAGTTCATCCGCGCGTCGGTCATCTTGAGCATCTGGTCCTCGAGCGAGACCGCGTTGCCGTCGAGGGTCGTTTCAGAGTCCGCGCCCGCCGTCGCCCGCCACGCGCTAGGCGCATTGGCCCGCCCCTGATGGGCGGGCGTGGTGGCGATCATGGTGACGCCGGAGGTCGGCGCCGCCCGGCCGCCACGATAGACTGGTCCGGCCGCGTTGTTCATCAGCGAGGCCTGGAAGCTGAAGGGCTTCAGGTCGCTGGGCCGATAGCCCGGGGTGTCGGAGTTGGCGACATTCTGGGCGACAAGCTTCTGGCGCTCGGTCAGATAACCGAGGCGGCTCTTGAGCATGCCAAAGAGGGGGATGTTGTCCGGACCCATGCGAACATGGTGAAGAAACAGGGTTAATCCGGCATTAAGAAGCCTCAGGCACACAAGGGTCCGTAGGGGCGTTTCCCTGCGCCACGTTGTCTCGCCGAGAACGGCCCCGAGCCCATGGACGTCATCGAATTCTTCCGCGCCCTGGCGGCCCTGGCGTTCACCCTGGGCCTGATCGGTCTGGCGGCCTGGGCGCTGCGCAAGTATGGCCCCGACGCCATCGGCCGCGCCATCGCCACGCGCCAGGACCGCCGCCTGAAGGTGGTCGAGAGCCTGGCGCTGGATCCGACCCGCCGCCTTGTGGTGGTCAGCCTCGACGGCGAGGAGCGGCTGGTGCTGCTGGGCGAAGGCCATTTGCTGGACTGGACGCCCAAGCCCGCCGCCTTGGCGCCCGCCCCCTCCCCTGTCGCCGAACCGGAGCCCGTGGCCTGATGATCCGCGACCTCATCAAATCCGTGACCGGCGCCAAGCCCGAGGACCTGCGGCGCGCCGCGCTGATCTCGGTGCTGGCGGCCCTCGCCTGCGCCATCATGCCGGCGACGGCCATGGCTCAGTCGGCCGTCAACATCAACCTGGGCACAGGCGCGGGCCTGACCGAGCGCGTGGTCCAGCTGGTCGGCCTGATGACGGTGCTGTCGCTGGCCCCGTCGATCGTGATCATGACCACCTCGTTCATCCGCATCGTGGTGGTCTTGGGCCTGCTTCGCACCGCCATCGGCGTGCAACAGAGCCCGCCCAACCCGGTGATCATCAGCCTGGCGCTGTTCCTGACCGCCATCGTCATGGGCCCGACCTTTGAGCGCTCCTACGACGCGGGCATCAAGCCGCTGCTGGATCAGCAGATGGAGCTGCCCGAGGCGTTCGAGGCGGCCGGCGGGCCGGTGAAGCAGTTCATGCTGAGCCAGGTGGACCGCGACGACCTGGCGCTGTTCGTGCGCCTTTCGAAGATTACCCAGCCGAAGACGGCCGAGGACACGCCGCTCAAGGTGGTGACGCCGGCCTTCATGATCTCGGAGCTCAAG
>NCDQ01000141.1 GCA_002280275.1 Caulobacter vibrioides
CATGCGCCGGCCGCCCTGCACTGGTGGTGGACCCTGGGGACCCTGGGCGTGCTCGCCGTCATCGCCATCAGCCTGCTGGCGATGTTCCGCAAGCGCGTGGTCTTCTGGCTGTAGGAGACGACGATGACGCACCAGATCAAGCTGACCAACGTCGATCTCGACTATTTCGTCTACAGCCTGCGCTCGCAGTCGCTGCGCAGCGCGGTGTTCAACCTCGCGGTCGGCGGGCGGATGTACAAGGCGGCGGGCGACGTCGCCGCCGTCAAGGCGCTGCACGACATCAATCTGGAGATCAACGAAGGCGACCGCATCGCCCTCGTCGGTCACAACGGCTCGGGCAAGACCACCCTGCTCAAGGTGATCGCCGGCATCTATTCGCCAACCCGCGGCGAGCTGTCGATCGATGGCGACATCACCTCGATGATCGCCATCAACGCCGGTCTCGACATGGAGGCCACGGGCCTTCGCAACATCCACAAGCTGGGCCTGATGCGACGACTTTCGCGCAAGGTCATCGACAGTCGCATCGACGCCATCGCCGAGTTCTCCGGCCTGGGCGACTTCCTGCATCTGCCGGTCCGCACCTATTCGGCCGGTATGCAAGCGCGCCTGATGTTCACGGTGGCCACCGAGTTCGAGGCCGATATCCTGGTGTTGGACGAGTGGCTCAGCGCCGGCGACGCCGCCTTCGTGCAGAAGGCCGCCCAGCGCATGCACCGGATGGTCGAGGACGCCAAGATCGTCGTGATCGCCACGCACGACCACGACCTGGTCCAGCGCGTCTGTAACCGCGTCTGTGAACTGCGGGGTGGAAAGATCGCCTTCCTGGGCTCGACCGAGGACTGGCTGGCCTACCAGGCGGCCTCGGCCGCATGAGGCCTGCGCGGTTGGACCTACGCCCCCTGAGCGGCGGAGCCTGGGAGACGTCCGCTACGGGGCCCTCGGTGTTCGCCAAGGGCGTCGGCCCCACGATTTTGCGCTGGACGCCCGACCGGGCCAAGCTGCGCAGCCTGGGGGAGATCAGAACTCTGCGGATCGACCTGGGCCTGACTGCCCTGGACGGTCTTCCAACGGACATCTTTGTCGAGGCCGACTGGGGTGGCGGCTATGGCGCAGCATCGCGCGCGCGCTTGAAGACGGGCGACAAGGGACTGTTTGCGGTCCTGCCCGCCCGAGGCCGGCGTCTGCATGGCGTGCGGCTGCTCCTGGTCACGCAAGAGGCGCGGCGGCTCGCGGTGGACCATTTCAGCGTCACCGGGAACGGCAAGCTGGACCCCGACCCCCGCGGGCGGCTGGGACCCGTGCTCGAGTCGCTCAAGGGAACGCTGGGCCCGCTCCGAGCGCCCATGATGGACGTGTGGCGCCTGGCGCGCCGCGCCCGGTTCAGCGGGGTCGCGCTGCGCGGCGGCCAGGATCGCTGGCGGGCGACCTATAACCGCGCCCTGGGCATCGCGCGAAACCCCAAAGGCCCGCATTTCGCGGCGCCGATCGTCGAGCCGCTCCGCCTCGCGCCCGACGCGCCCAAGATCGTCGCCTTCTACCTGCCGCAGTTTCATCCCATCGCTGAAAATGACGCCTGGTGGGGCAAGGGCTTCACCGACTGGAGCAACGTCGCCAAGGCTCAGCCGCAGTTCGTGGGTCACGACCAGCCGCGCTTGCCCGCCGACCTAGGCTACTACGACCTGCGCGTTCCTGCGGTGATGGCTCAGCAGATCGCGCTGGCCAAGACCGCAGGCGTCGCGGCCTTCTGCTTCCACTACTACTGGTTCGCGGGCAAACGCCTGCTGGAAGCGCCGATCGAAGCCTATCTGGCCGATCCGAGCCTGGATCTGCCCTTCGCGCTTTGCTGGGCCAATGAGAATTGGACCCGGCGGTGGGAAGGCGACGAAAGTCAGGTGCTGATCGCCCAGGACCACTCGCCTGAAGACGACAAGGCGGTGTTCCGCGACCTCGCGCGCTACCTGGCCGACCCTCGCTATCTGCGGATCGGCGGGCGGCCCGTCCTGGTGGTTTATCGGCCGGAGCTTCTGCCCGACGCCAAGGCCACGACTGATCGCTGGCGCGCGCTCAGCCTGGAGCTGGGCCTGGGCGAGTTGGTTCTCTACGCCACCACCGCGTTCGGCTTCAGCGACTATGCCGCCTGCGGGTTCGACGGGATCGTCGACTTCCCACCCCACGGGATCGACTTCGCCGAGATCACGCGCGAGATCGAACTGCTGAATCCAAGCTTCGAGGGCCAGGTCTATGACTACGCCCGCGTCGCCGACGCCAAGCTGAACGCCCTGGCGACCGCCGATCCGGGCCTTGTCCCCGGCGTCATGCCCAGCTGGGACAACCAGGCCCGCAAGTCCGGCGCCGGCAAGGTGTTTCACGGCGCCGACCCCGCAGTCTATCAGCGCTGGCTGGGCGGAGCGCTCGACCATGCGGCGCGCACCCGGTCTCCGGGCGAAGCGCTGGTGTTCGTGAATGCGTGGAACGAATGGGCCGAAGGGGCCTATCTCGAGCCCGACCGCCGCTTCGGCCATGCCTATCTGCACGCCACCCGTGCGGCCCTGGCTCCCTACGTTCCGCGCTTGACGGACCATCATCCGCTGGCTGCGGCCGCGGCGACCCGCTTCCAGCGCCGGTCCGGCGTCGCGATCCTGCTGCACCTCTACTATCCTGAACTGACCGTCTGGTTCGCGCAGCGCCTAGCCTCGTTGGCGGAACGCGCGGACGTCATCCTCACCGTGCCCGAGAGCTGGGCCGAGGCCGAGCTTGCCGCCGCCCGAGCGGCGTTTCCGGAGGCGTTGATCCTGATCACCCCGAACCAGGGGCGCGATATCGGCCCCTTTATTCGGGCGCTGAAAGTCGCACGCGAGCACGGGTACGAGCTCTTCTGCAAACTGCACACCAAGCGCTCGCCCCACCAGAACGATGGCGACGCCTGGCGCGAGACACTTGTGGCCGCCCTCGTCGGCCAGACTGGGTTGGAGCGCGCCCTGAACGCTTTTGAACAGGATCCGCGCCTTGGCCTGTTGGCGGGCTCGGCGTCGCGGACAGCCTTGGGCAAGCCCGACGTGATGACCAACAACGCGGTTCATGTGCAACGCCTGGCCCAGCTCATGGCGCTCACCTTCAACGACGACACTCCGTTCGCTGCGGGCTCGATGTTCTGGGGGCGGACCGAAGCCTTCGCGCCTCTGGCTCAGCTGTCAGATGATGAGATCGCCTTCGGCCCCGAACTGGGCCGCGTCGACGGGACCACCGCCCATGCGATCGAGCGTCTGACCGTCGCCATCGTCCAGCGGGCCGGCTATCGGGCGAGCTTCCAGCTGTGAGCCGACTGGCCCGTCTCGCCCGCCGGGTGAGTCGCAAGCTCAAAGCACTGGCCCTTGCGCCTAGCGCGCTGAAACCGCCTTCCGCGCCCTTACGCCTAGAGCTCCCCGACGCGCCGGACTTCAAGCGCGCCGAAGCGGTCTGGTGCGCGCCGGGGTTCGGCGTGACCGTGGACGCCAGCGGTCAGGTTCTGGGCGGCGCAGCGCGTCAGGCTCTGGGCTTTAGCCCGGACCTTTCGGCGCTGCCGGGGGTGCGCGTCGATGGCGGCCCAAGCCGCCTGATCCTGCCAAGCGCGCCGCCGCGCCTGCCTAAGGGGGCCGTCCTGGCCGGCTGGGGCGATCTACGCAACTATGCGGGGTTCCTTACCAACACCCTGCCGACGCTGTTGGAGGCGTCCAAGGCCGGGGTTCTAGCCGAGCATCCGCTGGTGGCCCCGCCGATGACGGCCTGGCAGGCCGTTCTTCTGGCGCTCGCGCGACTGGACCCGCCGCAGACCGTCGACGCGCCCTGGATCGTCCTGGACGCGGCGGTGACCGCGCCCTCGCCTGCGCCGGCCGCGTCTCACCCGCTGCTGCCCGAGGTTCGAGGGCGGATCCTGTCGGCGCTCGGCCCCGCCAGCGGCGTTCGCCACAAGCTCTACATCAGCCGCGCCGACGCGATGGACGCGGTGATGGTCGACGAGGCGGGCGTCGAGATCGAACTGGCGGCGCTGGGCTACACGATCCTGCGTCCCGAGACGTCGTCGGTTCGCGACCTGATCGGTCTTTTCCGCGAGGCCGAAGTCATTGTCGCGCCGACGGGTTCGGCGCTGGCCAATGTCCTCTTCTGCGCGCCGGACGCCCGCATCGTGGAGATCCGTCCCCCCGGCGCGACGGGCCTTTGGGTACGCGATCTTGCGACCATTGCGGGCGCGACCTGGCATGGCTTCGAAGCAGCGGGACAAAAGGATACGCCCGACGCGCCGCTGGACCCGTCCCTCCTTCCGGTCTCCGCGTTCAACTGGCGCGCCGACGCCGTGGCGCTGCTGGCGTTCCTGGCGCAGCAGGCCTAGCGCGTGATCGCCGAAAGTGTGAGCGGTTTCGGCGGCAATCACGCGCTAAATGTTTGAAATAGAGCCTTTTTGTCCCCTTCGAATGATTCCATTCGAAGGGGAAAGGCTCTAAGGACCGCGCCGTGGCATCGTTCGTCGACCTTTCCAACGGAGACTTCGTCCCCCTCTCGGCGGCCCTTCATGGTCCCGACCGAGTGGCGCGCGCGTTGCTGATCAAGGGCGGGATGCTGGTTCCGCCCCGCCCCATGCTGTGGCCCTGCCCTGGCGAGCTGCTGAACGGCCCGCACATCGAGGGCGATCTGCACACGCCCGATGTCGACCTGATGGTGGCCCGGCGCGTGGTGGCCGGGGGCTCGGGCGCGCACCTGAAGCTGGACGGCCAGCTCGTCTACGCTAAGGGCGCCTACCCCTATTACATCCAGCACTGGTACCAGCACGACATCGCGCGCCCGGCCTGGGACTTCGATGCGCCCGTGACCCACCGGCTGGACCGGGCCTTCGTGATCACCCACTTCAACTTCGTCTGGGGTCACTGGCTGACCGAGATGTACCCCAAGCTGTTCGTGATCCGCGCCCTGAAGGCGGCGGGGATCACCGCGCCGCTGCTGCTGCCCAGGACCGCCCCCAGCTATGCGGCGCGGATCGTTCGGATGATGCTGCCCGACCAGGAGATCATTACCTACGACCCGCGCGACGAGGCGGTCGAGATCGGCGCGGCTCTGCTGCCGCACATGCTGAACCGCAACTATGTGTTCCACGACTTCATGCGCTGGAATCTGGAGCGGGAGGCCCTGAGCTGGACCAAGGGGAGCGGCGACGAGGACATGCTGTTCGTCAGCCGCGGCGGCGTGCGCACGGCCCAGTCCTTCCGCGAGCTGGAGAACGAAGCCGAGATCGAGGGCCTCGCCCAGGAGGCCGGCCTCACCTTGGTGCGCCCCGAGACCCTGGGCTGGGACCAGCAGGTCCGCCTCTTCTCGCGCGCGCGCCTGGTGGCCGGCGAATTCGGCTCAGGCCTGCACAACGCTCTGCTCTCGCCCCAGGGCTGCCAGGTCGTGTCGCTGAACTGGCTGGTGGAGGTGCAGTCGCGGATCGGCAACTTCCGCCGCCACGATATCGGCTACATCCTGCCCGCTGACGGCCAGGCGCGGCTCTATTCGATCGAACCCCAGGCCAATCAGCCCTTCACCATCGACCCTGCTGAGTTCCGTCAGAAACTGGCGATCGCGGTCGACCGGGCCCAGGCCCGCAAGGCCATGGCCGGCTGGGACGACGCGCCGTTTCCAGTCGACGCGCCGACGCTGCGACTTTAGCCTATGCGGAAGCGCTCGACGGCCGTCCGCAGCGCGCCGGCGTTGATCGGCTTGGCCAACACCTCAACCGACTCGAACCCCGCCCTCGGCAGGTCGCCATAGCCGGTGGCGAAGACGAACGGCACCCCCTGCGCGCGCAGGCGTTCAGCGACCGGAAACACCATCTCGCCGCCGATATTGACGTCCAGCACCGCGCCGTCGGGCGAAGGATGATCGCTTAGCCAGGCCAGGGCTGCGTCAACGGCCCCGAACGAACCGGCGACCTCGCACCCCATATCGCCGAGCATGTCCTCGACCATCATGGCCACCAGGGCCTCGTCCTCGACGATCATCACCCGCGCGGTCTTCATGCGGCCAGACTCATGCGCTCGGAGATCGGCGCGCGCAGCGTAAAGATCAGGCCCGTCGGCGTGAAGTCGAGAACCGCCTGACCGCCCAGGTCCCGCGCCAGACCCTGATGG
>NCDQ01000607.1 GCA_002280275.1 Caulobacter vibrioides
GTTGATTTCATTGGGATCAGCCCGGCCAATTCCGAGCGTTCACGCCCGCCAGTCCCCTCTCCCAGAGGGAGAGGGTGGCCGCGAAGCGGTCGGGAGAGGGGTTTCAAAGCCGCCGCCCTGCCGGCGCTCCGTCGAGCGCGGTCCCCCCTCTCCCCGACCCTCTCCCCATGGGAGAGGGAGTCACGTCGTGTTTCCTTCTCTGCAGAGGGAGGATTAAGCCCTCACCCCTCGCCGCTCTCCACCGGCTGATCGTAGGCGGCCATCATCGCCATGTTCAGGATCTTGGACACCGAGGCCGACAGCGGCGCGATCTGCACCGACTTGGACAGGCCCAGAAGCACCGGACCGATCACCGTGGCGCCGCCCAACGACTGCACCAGCTTGGTCGAGATCGAGGCGGCGTGGATGGCCGGCATGATTAGGATGTTGGCGCTGTCGGTCAGGCGCATGAACGGGTAGTTGGCGCGCTTTTCCGGATCCAGGGCCAGCTCGGGCGGCATTTCGCCCTCATACTCGAAGTCGACCTCCATCTCGTCGAGCATGGCCACGGCTTCGCGCACCTTTTCCGAGCGCAGCCCCATCGGATTGCCGAAGGTCGAGTAGCTCATGAAGGCCACGCGCGGCTTGAAGCCCAGGCGCTTGACGGCGCGGGCGGCTTCGCAGGCGATCTCGACCAGTTCCTCGGCCTCGGGCAGTTCGGTGACGTTGGTGTCGGCCACGAACAGGGTGTGACCCTTGGCCAGCACCACCGACATGCCCATGATCCGGCCGCCGGGGGCGGGATCGACGACGCGCAGCACCTCTTCCAGCGCCTGGTCGAAGCTGCGGGTGACGCCCGTGACCATGCCGTCGGCCTCGCCCAGGGTGACCATCGAGGCGGCGAAGCTGTTGCGGTCCTGGTTGATCAGGCGCTGAACGTCGCGCTTCAGATAGCCCTGGCGCTGCAGGCGGGCGTACAGGGCGTCGACGTAATCTGGATTACGTTCGGAAAGACGCGCGTTGATGATCTCAAGACCCGCCGTATCCGGATCCAGGCCCACCAGGCGCATGTTCTCGTGCACCAGGTTCTCGCGGCCGCACAGGATGGCCTTGCCGAACCCGCCGCTTTGATAGGCGTAGGCGGCGCGGATGACGCTGGGGTCCTCGCCTTCGGCGAAGACGATCCGCTTGGGGTTGGCCAGCACCGAGCCGGAGATCTTCTGCAGGAAGCCGGCGGTGGGATCCAGGCGCTGGGCGAGGCTTGCGCGATAGGCGTCCATGTCGGCGATCGGCTTGCGGGCCACGCCCGTGTCCATCGCCGCCTGGGCGACGAAGGGCGGCACGTACCAGATCAGGCGCGGGTCAAAG
>NCDQ01000142.1 GCA_002280275.1 Caulobacter vibrioides
GGTGCTCGCCAACGCCGGCCAGCTGCTGAGCGGCCGCGTGGTCAATGCGATCATCGGCCTCGCCTACATCGCCCTGACCGCACGAAGTCTTGGCGCGGAAATGATGGGCGTGCTGGTGATCATCAACGCCTTCGCCCAGTTCCTCGGCGAGGTTGCGCACTTCCAGTCCTGGCAGACCCTGATCACCTATGGCGCCGCCCCCTTGCTGGAGAACGACAAGCGTCGCTTTCAGCAGGTGCTGCGCTTCACGCTGCTTCTGGACCTGATCAGCGCGGTGCTCGGCGTGCTGCTCGGCATGGTGGGCGCGTGGTTCTTCTGGCGCCAACTCAGCTGGCCCGAGGGCATGAACGGCTACGGGGCGCTTTACGCCCTGTCGATCGGCGTGATGACGTCGGCGACGGGCGTCGGCCTGCTGCGCCTGTTCGACCGGTTTCGTTTCCTGGCCGCCGAGCAGGCGATCAGTTCCTTTGTCCGGCTGATCGGCTGCGCGATCTGCGCGGTGACGCAGGCCCCGATCCAGTACTTCCTGCTGGCCTGGGCGGCGGGAACCTTCGCGGCCTTCTTCTACATCGCCGCCATCGCGATCTGGGACCTGAAGCGCAAAGGCTTGCTCAGCGGCTTCACGGTGATGGGCCCGACCAGCAAGGACATCCCGGGCGTCTGGCGCTTTGCGATGGCGACCAACTTCTCCGGCACGCTGGACGTCGGCTTCACCCATGTGCTGACGATGGCGGTCGGCGTCTTGCTGGGTCCCGCGCAGGCCGCGCTCTGGCGGATCGGCAAGCAGGTCGCCGACGGCATGGCCAAACCCGCGCGCCTGATGGTGCCGGCGCTCTATCCGGAACTGGCCAAGATGCGCGCTTCGGGCGGTCAGCAGGCCATGACCAAGCTGGCGGTGCAGATCGCCTTGATCGGCGGCGCAGCGGCGGGCGTGCTGCTGCTGGTCAGCCTGGCGTCTGGTCGCTGGATCCTGGAGACCGTGATGGGTCCAGGCTTCGGCGCCGCAGCGGGCGTAATGAACTGGCAGGTGGCCGCCGCAGCGATCGGCGTGATGACCCTGCCGCTGGAGCCCACGCTGGTCTCGATGCGCGCGGCGGGCGCGGCGATGATGGTTCGCCTAGTCGTCGTTCTAGCCTATCTGGCGTGCCTGGTTCCCCTGATCAGGACCTTTGGCCTGACCGGCGCAGGCGCCGCTCTGGTTGCGTCCGCTTTGGCAATGGCCATTGGCATGTATTTCATGGCGCGCCGCAGGCTCGCCCGACTCGCGGCGGAGGAAAGCTCCGCGCCGCGACCGACTTAAGACGATGAAGGCCCAAGTTATGATCACGCCCACGGCGTCTGACCGCACTGTCCGGTTCGCCGACTTCCCGACCCTAACCCAGGCCCTCGATTTCGCCGCAACCGGCGAAACGGGGATCAACCTCTATTCGCTGCGCGGCGAGCTGGTCGAGGCCCTGCCCTACGCCAAGCTGCGCGACGAGGCGGTCGTGCTGGCGCGGCGCCTCCTGGCGACCGGCGCCAAGGTCGGCGACAGCGTGGCCTTGCTCGCCGAGACCGACGGTGACTTCGTCCGGGCCTTCTTCGCCTGCCAGTATGCGGGCCTGCTGCCCGCGCCGATGGCGCTGCCGACCCCGCTGGGCGGTCGCGAGGCCTATATCGAGCAGATCTCCAACCTGGCCCGATCGGCGAAGGCTAACATCCTGATCGGTCCGACGGGCTTGAAGGATTGGGTCGTCGAGATCGGCGCGCGGGCGGGCTTGGCGTTCGCTGGCGTGCTGGCCGACCTTCCCGAGGACGCCGGCGCGGCCCTGCCGACCATTAGCCCGGAAGACCCCTGCTACTTGCAGTTCTCCTCGGGCAGCACCCGTACGCCGACCGGGGTCCTGGTTCGCCACAAGGCCCTGATGGCCAACTGTGTGGCCATTACGCGGGACGGCCTGCAGGTGAGAGCTTCAGACCGCGCCATCTCCTGGCTGCCGCTCTACCACGACATGGGCCTGATCGGCTTCCTGCTTAGTCCGCTGAGCTGCCAGATGTCGGTCGACCTGCTGCCCACCGGCGCCTTTGTCCGCAGGCCGCTGCTGTGGATCGACCTGATTGGGCGCAACAAGGCGACGATCGCCTACAGCCCGACCTTCGGCTATGAGCTGTGCGCCCGCCGCGTTCAGGGCCAGCCGCTCGACAACTACAGCCTGTCGCACTGGCGCAGCGCGGGTCTCGGGGGCGACATGATCCGCATGCCGCCGTTGAAGGCCTTCGTCGAAGCCTTCGCCCCCGCTGGCTTCTCGGACAAGGCGTTTGTCGCCAGCTACGGCATGGCCGAGGCCACCCTGGCCCTGTCGATGGCGCCGCTGGGCAAGGGCCTGCGGGCCGAGACCCTGGACGTCGAGCGCCTGGAACGCGACGCCTTGGCGGTCGACGCGCCCGAAGGCTCCGAGCGCGCCCGCGACTTCGCCCGCTGTGGCCCCGCCTTGCCCGATCACTTCCTGGAGGTGCGCGGTGACGACGGCCAGGTGCTGCCCGAGCGCGGCGTCGGTCGTATCTTCGCCAAGGGCCCGTCAGTGATGAGCGCCTATTTCGCCAATCCCGAGGAAACCGCCCGGGTGCTCGCGACCGACGGCTGGCTCGACACCGGTGACATCGGCTTCAAGATCGAGGACGAGATCGTCATCACCGGCCGCGCCAAAGACCTGATCATCCTCAACGGCCGCAACATCTGGCCGCAAGACCTTGAATGGACAGCCGATAACGAGATCGACGGCCTGCGCAGCGGTGACGTCTGCGCGTTCGCGATCCCGGCTGAGCCCGAGGACGAGGTCGTGGTCCTGGTCCAGGCCCGCGGGGGCGACGCCGACAGCCGCGCGGCGCTGCGCGAGTCCGTCGCCACCCTGCTGCGCACCCGTCACGGCGTCGAGGCCAAGGTGAAGTTGGTGGGCGCCCACGCCCTGCCCCAGACGTCCTCGGGCAAGCTCAGCCGCTCAAAGGCCAAGACGGCCTATCTGGCCGGAACCTATGGCGACTGACGCGCGCGGCGTCATCGCCGTCACGGGCGCGACCGGGTTTCTGGGCCGTCACCTGGTGCGCGCGCTGGCCCAGGACGGCTGGCGGCCTCGTGTTCTGGTGCGCCGCGACCCCGTCCACGCCTTCTGGCGCGACACTGAAGTCGAGGTCGTCACCGGCGACCTTGGAACGCCCGGCGCGCTGGACCGGCTGGCGACCGGCGCAGACGTCTTCATCCACGTCGCCGGCCTGATCAAGGCGACGACCCTGGAGGGCTTCAATCGGGTGAACCAAGACGGCGCCCGCGCCGCCGCCGAAGCGGCCAGGGCCGCCGGGGCCCGGTTCATCCTGGTTTCCAGCCTCGCGGCGCGGGAACCCTCCCTGTCGAACTACGCTGCCAGCAAGCGGGCGGGCGAGGACGCCGTGCGCGCCGCCGATCCCAGCGCCCTCATCGTTCGCCCGCCGGCGATCTATGGTCCGGGGGACACCGAGACGCTCGGGCTGTTCCAACTGGCCGCCCGCAGCCCGGTCCTGCCGGTGCTGTCGCAGGCCTCGCGCGTCGCCATGATCCACGTCGAGGACGCGGCGGCGAAGCTCGTTGCGTTCTGTCGGACACCCGTTTTGGGTCTCGTCGAGCTCTCCGATGTGCGGCGCGACGGATACACTTGGATGGAAATCATGCGCGGAGCGGCGCACGTTGTGGGCGCAAAACCCCGCCTGATAAGGCTTCCCGACCCAGGCATTTTGGCCGCCGGAGCCCTTGTGGATGCTTGGTCTTCTCTGACAAACACCCCTCAGGTCTTCGGTTTAGGCAAGGCTAAGGAGTTGCTTCACACCGATTGGACCCCATCTAGCGCTCCGATGGCGGAGGGAGTACCCAGCAAGTTCGGCCTGATCGACGGGTTCACTCACACCGTCGATTGGTACCGAGCGGCGGGGTGGCTACCCAAAAATATCGTCGCCTAGTTCAAATATGGCGGAAATCTGACAGACTCGCCGTTACAGTAGTGACACGGGTGGGGCTCCCGGAGGTTTGATTAGAATGGAAACGGTGACGGATCTCAGCCTGCGCGAGATCGGGGTAGCGGCGACCAAGGTTCTAGGGCGGGCTGTCGAGGTTCGTGCAGAGTCACATATTGGCCGTGACCTCGCCGTCGATTCCCTGGCCCTCATGAACATCATCATGGAGCTCGAAGACACCTTCGACATCTCCATTCCGCTCGATCGCCTGGCGTCCGTCGAGACCGCTGGCGACCTTTCCAAACTGATCAACGATCTTCGGACTAGGGCTTAACTAATGGGGCTATTTGATAAGCACCTGGCCTATCGCGACGCGTACAAGGCCATCCAGGACGTAGGTGCGAACCCCTTCAAGGTGCGATTTGACGCCGTCCACTCACCGACCGAAGGCGTGGTCGATGGCCGTCCCACCATCCTGCTGGGCACGAACAACTATTTGGGCCTGACCTTTGACGAGCAGGCGCTCGCCGCCTCGGTCAAGGCCGTGCAGGAACGCGGCACCGGCACGACCGGTTCCCGCATCGCCAACGGCAGCTTCGAGTCGCACGTCGAACTCGAGCAGGAATTGGCCAAGTTCTATGGCCGCAAGCACGCCATGGTCTTCACGACCGGCTATCAGGCCAATCTGGGCGTGCTGTCGACCCTGGTCGGCCGCGGCGACCACCTGATCCTCGACGCCGACAGCCACGCCTCGATCTATGACGGCTCGCGCCTGGGCCACGCCGAGGTCATCCGCTTCCGTCACAACGATCCCGAGGATCTGGCCAAGCGCCTGCGTCGCCTGGGCGATGCGCCGGGCGAGCGCCTGATCGTCGTCGAAGGCATCTATTCGATGATCGGCGATGTCGCGCCGCTGAAGGAAATCGCCGCCGTGAAGCGCGAGATGGGCGGCTACCTGCTCGTCGACGAAGCGCACTCGATGGGCGTGCTGGGCGCGACCGGTCGTGGCCTCGCCGAAGCGGCGGGCGTCGAAGAGGACGTCGACTTCATCGTCGGCACCTTCTCCAAGAGCCTAGGCGCCATCGGCGGTTTCTGCGTCTCCGACCACGACGACTTCGACGTCATGCGCGTCGTCTGCCGTCCGTACATGTTCACCGCCTCGCTGCCGCCGGCCGTGGCCGCCTCGACTGTGACGGCCCTGCGCCGCATGGTCGAACAGCCCGAACTGCGCGACCGCCTGAACCGCAACGCCAAGCGCCTCTATGACGGTCTGACCGCCATGGGCTTCCTCACCGGTCCCAGCGCCAGCCCGATCGTGGCGGCGACCATGCCCGACCAGGAACGCGCCATCGCCATGTGGAACGGCCTGCTGCAGGCCGGCGTTTATCTGAACCTGGCCCTGCCGCCCGCCACGCCGGACAGCCGTCCGCTGCTGCGCGCCAGCGTCAGCGCCGCCCACACCGACGAGCAGATCGACGCCGTGCTCAAGACCTACGGCGAAATCGGCGCGGCCCTGGGCGTGATCGAACCGCTCAAGCGCGCCCGCGCCTGAGACCGGTCCCATCGCTGAAACAAGAACGCCCGGGTCCTGCGACCCGGGCGTTTTTTGTTGTCGTCGGCCTATGCGGCTTGCCGCCGCTCTCTCCAAACCTTGAGCAGCACGCCGGGCGCGGCGAGGATCGGATGCCGCTCTCGCCACGGCGTCACCTCGACCCTAACGCCTGTATGGCGCTGGATCTTCCAAGCCGCGTAGCGCGCCGCGCCCTGGAAGGTGAAGGCCGCCTTGACCAGCCGCGCCACGTTCAGGGGCTTACCGAGGGCCCGGCGCAGGCGCCAGGCCTTGAGCAGGCCCGTCCTGGCCTCACGCGAGAGCGCACGCCCTTCGTCGGCCCACACGGCCTCCATGACCCGTTCGTAGCGTTCGGGGTCGTAGGTAAGGATCGACACCTCGCGCCCCGCCTTCTCGACGCGCAGCTCGGCCTTGTAGGTCTCCTGGAAAAGCGCCGTCCAAAGCGGGAGCGGCGCGCCATCCGCGGGACCCAGGGCCTGCGCAAAATCGCCAGCCGTCCGGCAAGCCCTGGTGACCGCGTCGACCACCGCCGCATGCGCGCCGTCGTC
>NCDQ01000143.1 GCA_002280275.1 Caulobacter vibrioides
TCACATTGTACTTGGCCGTGAAGCCGGCGACTTGTCCGGCGCGGTGCTGCCAGACGCGGCGCGCAAGATCGCCGGTGACGCCTATGTAAAGTGTGCCGTTCCGTCCGCTCGCCAGGATGTAGACGAAGTAAGAGCGCATCGAGAAAATGTAATCTTAGATTGCATTTTCTGCAATCTGCTCGTGTCATCCCGGCCGGAGCGCGAAGCGCGGAGCGCCGGGACCCAGGGGCGGCGGGCGCAGCGTTTCTTCACCCCCTGGGTCCCGGATCGGCCCTCCGGGCCGTCCGGGATGACACGGTTTTGGGGACCCTTTCATGGGGTTACCCCTCACCCCTCCGCCGCACAGTTCTCCCGGATGAACTCCATGTGCCCCGGCATCACCTCGGCCGACTTGGCGATGACCGACTTGATCTCGGCCATGCGGGCCTTGAACAGGCCCTCGTCCATATTGTCGACCATCGGATCGTAGCCTTCGGGATAGATCCCCTGGCCGATGAACACCGCAAACCACGAGGTGTCGTTGAAGAGCTCGTCGTTCTCGCGGAACACCCGGCCCGAGCCTTTGAACAGGTCGATCTTGTCGGCCAGATAGTCCGGGATCGGCATTTCGCGCAGATAGTCCCAATAGGGGGTGTCGCTGCGCGCCGTGGCCTTGAAGTGCAGGATGATGAAGTCGCGGATCTTTTCGTACTCGAACGCCATGGTCCGGTTGTAGCGGTCGATGTCGGCTTGCCGGAAATGGCGGTCGGGGAAGTGGGCCAGGAGGCGCGAGATGCCGACCTGGATCAGGTAGATCGACTGGCTTTCCAGCGGCTCCATGAACCCCGCCGACAGGCCGATGGCCACGACATTGCCGTTCCAGCTCTTCTTGCGACGGCCCGGCGTGAAGCGGATCAGGTTCGGGTCGGCCAGCGGCTCGCCGTCCAGTTGGCTCAAGAGGTCGGCTAGGGCTTCGTCGTCGCTGACATGCTGGCTGGAATAGGCGTAGCCGTTGCCCAGGCGGTGCTGCAGCGGGATGCGCCATTGCCAGCCGTGCGGCCGGGCGGTGGCCCGCGTCACCGGCGCCATCGAGCCGCCCAGCGTGCAGGGCATGGCCACGGCGCGGTCATTCAACAGCCACTGCGACCAGTCCTCATAGCCGGTCTTGAGGGTCTGTTCGATCAGCAGGCCCCTAAAGCCCGAGCAGTCGATAAAGAGGTCGCCCTCGATGACCTGGCCGCTTTCCAGCGTGACCGAGGTGACGTGACCGCTCTGGCCGTCCTGCTGGACCGACGCGATCTTGCCCTCCTGCCGGGTGACGCCCCGGGCCTCTGAGTATTCCCGCAGGAACTTGGCGTAGAGCCCGGCGTCGAACTGGAAGGCGTAGGCGATCTGGCCCAGCGGCGAGTTGGCCTGGCCGTTGGGGCGCATGAACTTGCTCTGCCGCGCGCCCACCGTCTGCAGGCTGTAGGCGCCCAGGTCATCGTCCAGGCCCATGGCCCGCAACTTCAGCCAGTAGGCGTGGAACGACACCCCCTCCATGTCGACGCCATAGGGGCCGAACGGGTGGTGATAGCTGTGGCCGATCTCTTTCCAGTCGACGAAGTCGATGCCCAGCTTGAAGGTCGCCTTGGTCTTCTTGACGAACTCGTTCTCTTCCAGGCCCAGCATCCGGTTGAAGATGTTGATCTGGGGGATCGTCGACTCGCCGACCCCGACCGTGCCGATGGCCTCGGACTCGACCAGCGTCACCTTCGTGTAGCCGTCCTTGAGGAAGCGGCCCAGGGCGGCGGCGGTCATCCAGCCGGAGGTGCCGCCGCCGACGATGACGATGCGGCGCAGGCGGTGGTCGTTGGTCATGCTTTGAACTCGGGGCGAGACGCGTGAGGGGCGGCGCAATAGCGGGCGATGAACTGCTCGTGGGTCGGCAGGGCCTGCGCCGTCTGGCGGATCAGGCCGGCCAGCCGTGACAGCTGGCTCTTGAGGAAGGCCTCGTCGAAGGCGTCGACCAGCGGATCGTGGCGGCGCGGCATGACGCCCTGGCCCAGCAGCACGGCGATCCAGCTGGGCTCAGCGAAGAGGTCGAGATCCGACGGGAACAGGCGGCCCGAGGCGGCGAACAGGTCGATCTTGCGCTGCAGGCTCTCGGGGATGTCCATTTCGCGGGCGCGCACCCAATAGGGCTCGCTGCGGGCGTTGGCCTTGAAGTGCAGGATGATGAAGTCGCGGATCAGCTCGACCTGCAGGGCGGTCAGGCGGTTGTACTCGGCGATCTCGATGGGATCGAAGCCCCGGTCGGGGAACAGGGCTAGAAGCTTGGTGATCCCGGCCTGGATCAGGTGGATCGAGGTGCTTTCCAGCGGCTCGAGGAAGCCTGACGACAGGCCGATGGCGACCACGTTCTTGACCCAGGCGGCCTTGCGGCGCCCGGCCTGGAACCGCAGGAAATTGGGCTCGGCCAGGGGCTCGCCGTCCAGGGTGGCGCGCAGGCGGGCCACCGCGTCCTCGTCGCTGATGTCGCGGCTGGAATAAACATAGCCGTTGCCCGTGCGGTGCTGCAGCGGGATGCGCCAGCGCCAGCCGGCCGCATCGGCCGTGGCGCGGGTGTAGGGGGTCAGGCCATCGCCGCCGGTGACGCAGGGCATGGCCACGGCCCGGTCGTTGGGCAGCCAGTGGCTCCAATCGTCATAGCCGGCCTTGAGCGTCTGTTCGATCAGCAGACCCCGGAAACCCGAGCAGTCGACGAAGAGGTCGGCCTCCAGCACCCGGCCGTCGTCCAGGGTGACGCTGGTGACGAAGCCCGTCTCGCCGTGCTGCTGGACGCTGGCGACCTTGCCTTCGACGCGGGTGACGCCGCGCGGCTCGGCGTAGTCGCGCAGGAACTTGGCGTAGAGGCCGGCGTCGAAGTGAAAGGCGTATTTCAGGCTCGACAGCACCTGGCCCGGATCCTTCGACGGCGGGGCGAAGCGGTTCAGGTGGGCGGCCTGGGCCGACAGGTTGAAGGCGTCGATCGGCGGGGCCCAGCCCTCGTGATGGGCGCGCAGCCAGACCTGGTGGAACTTCACCGCCTCGATATCCAGGCCAAAGCTCCCGAACGGATGCAGGTAGCGGTGGCCCGGGCCCATCCAGTCGACGAACTCGATGGCCAGCTTGAAGCTGGCCTTGGTGGCCCGCATGAACGCGGCCTCGTCCAGGCCCAGGATCTGGTTGAAGGTGTTGATTGGCGGGATCGTCGCCTCGCCGACGCCCACCGTGCCGATCTGCTCGGACTCGACCAGGGTGACAGCGATGGTCTTGGGCAAGGCCTTGGCCAAGGCGGCCGCCGTCATCCAGCCGGCCGTGCCGCCGCCAACGATCAGGACGTTGCGGATCGGGGAGGGGGTCATGGGGCGGGGCTCAGCGACATAGCCCCTGTCATCCCGGAAGCCTCGCAGAGGCTATCCGGGACCCAGGGGGTGACGAAACGCGATGCGCGCCGCCCCTGGGTCCCGGCTCTTCGCGCTGCGCGCTGCGGCCGGGATGACACGGGAAATAGGATTTTTAGGGCGGGGCGCTCAAACACGCGGCATCGCCTCCGCCGTCTGCTCCAGCATGGCCTTCATCCGGCTCAGCATCTCGCGGATCCGCTCGGGCGGGACGCGGTCGGCCAGCGGGTCCCAGCGGGTCGGGATGATCCCCCGCGCCAGCATCGCGTGGATCCAGGCGCTCTCGGGCCAGGCCTCGTCGTCATAGGTGACCACGCGGCCGCGGCTCGCGAACTGCTCGATCTTGCGGGCCAGGGGCTCTGGTGGGTTCGACAGGTCGCCCCAGCGCAGGATGGCCATGTCGCGGGCGCGCTCCAGGGCCGATTCGGCCAGGCGGTTGTATTCGGCCACGGCGGCTGGGCCGGTGGGGAACAGGGCGATCAGGCGCGAGACGTCGCCTTGCAGCAGATGCAGGTCGCCGCCGTCGCCGGCGCCGATCACGCCATAGGCGGCTCCGACCGCGACGGTGTCGCCGGTCATGGCCTCGATGATGTGTCCCGTCCGGGCTGGCGTGGGCGCGAAGGTGGAGATCAGGCCGTCCTCGGCGAGCGTGACGCCGGTCGGCAGCCAGGCGCTCCAGTCGGTCCAGGGGGCGTGCGCGACCAGCAGCCGCTGATCGCCTGAGGCGTCGACCTTGAGGTCAGCGTCGGGGCGGCCTTCGACGACCTTGGCCCCGGCGGTCACGGCGATGCGCTTGAGCAATTCGGCGTAACCCGCCGCGTCCAGGGTCAGGCCGTAGCTCAGGCTCGACAGCGGCGAGCGTGGGTCGGGGCTGGGCGGGGCGAAGCGGCGGCGCACGGCGGCCTGGGCGGCCAGGCACCAGTCGCTCAGCGGACCCGGACGTCCGGCGGCCAGCCAGTAGTGGTGGAAGGCTACGCCGTCGATCGCCACGCCGGTCTCGCCGAACGGCTCGAGCCCGTCGCCGTAGCGCGCGGCCAGGCGCGGCCGGGTGCGGGTCGCCTGGGCCAGGATCTCATCGCTGATCCCGAGCCGGGCGTGCAGGCCCTGCAGCGAGGGCAGGGCGGCGATGCGGCCGGCCGGCGGCGGGCCGGTCTCGGCCACGACCACCTCGGCCAGGCCCTGGGACGCCTTGGCCAGGGCGGCGGCGGTCATCCAGGCGTCGATCCCGGCGCCGACGATCAGAACCCGCCTCATGCCGGCGACCTCGTCTGCGCCATCGCGCGCAGGAACGACTCGTGGGTCGGCATGGCCTCGACGGTGCGGGTCACGGCGGCGGCGAGGTCGGCCATGATCTTCGCCGTTCGCGCCGGGTCGCTGGCCGCGACCAGCGGGTCATGGCCGTCAGGCATAATGTTCTGGCCGAAATAGACGGCCAGCCACGAGGGCTCGAGGAAGAAGCCGTCCTTGTAGCCGACGACCGCGCCGCGCTCGCGGAACAGCGCCATCTTGTAGGCCAGGCTGTCAGGGATCGGCCCCTCGCGGCGCTCGATCCAGAACGGGGAATCGTCGCGCTGGTTGGCGTGGTAGTGCAGCACCAGAAAGTCGCGGATCCGCTCGAACTCTAGGTCCATCACCCGGTTGTACTCGTCCTGGTCGGCCTGCTCGAAGCCGCGATGCGGGAACATCTCGATCAGCGTCGTGACCGCCACCTGGATCAGGTGGATCGAGGTGCTTTCCAGCGGCTCCAGGAAGCCCGACGACAGGCCCACCGCGACGACGTTCTTGAGCCACTGCTTCTTGCGGCGGCCGGTGATGAACCGCAGGAAGCGCGGGTCCTGCTGCAGCTTGCCGTCCAGGTTCTCGACCAGGGCGCGGGCGGCCTCGTCGTCGCTAACATAGCTGGAGCAATAGACATGGCCATTGCCCACGCGGTGCTGCAGCGGGATGCGCCAGCGCCAGCCAAACTTGTCTGCGGTGGCCCGCGTATAGGGTGTGGGCGGCTCGACCGCCTCGCAGGGCGCGGCCACGGCGCGGTCGCACGGCAGCCACTGGGTCCAGTCCTCGTAGCCGGCCTGCAGGGCGCCTTCGATCAACAGGCCCCGGAAACCCGAGCAGTCGATGAAGAGGTCGCCCTCGATGACCCGGCCGTCGTCCAGGGTGACGCCGGTGACGAAGCCGTCCTGCGGGCGCTGCTGGACGCTGGTGATCTTACCCTCGGTGCGCTTGACGCCCCGCGCCTCGGAATAGGCCCGCAGGTACTGAGCGTAGAGGCTGGCGTCGAACTGGTAGGCGTAGTTGAAGGTCGAGCCCAGCGAGCGCGGATCGGATGACGGCGGCGCGAACTTGCCGGCGCGGCTGGCGATGATCGGCAGGCTATAGGCCTCGATCGGCCCCGCCTCGCCGCGCGCCCGGGCCGCAAGCCAATGCTGGTGGAAGGGCAGGCCGTCGATCGCGTGGCCATAGGCGCCGAAGGGGTGGATGTAGCCCTCGCCCAGCCGGCCCCAGTTCCGGAACTCAATGCCCAGCTTGATGGTCGCCTGGGTCTTGCGCATGAAGTCGGCCTCGTCGAGGCCAAGGCGGGCGTTGAAGTAGCGGATATGCGGGACCGTGGCCTCGCCGACGCCGACCGTGCCGATCTCGGCCGACTCGACCAGCTCGATGGCGATCGGCAG
>NCDQ01000608.1 GCA_002280275.1 Caulobacter vibrioides
GTGTGCATCGAGCCCATCAGCGTGCGGTTCGGGAGCGTCACGAACCCCAGGTTCAGCGGTGACAGCAGGTGAGGATAGGGCGACATGTCGATGCCTATGCTGGGACTGCGAATTTCGCCCTGGCTTGAGACAGGACGATACGGCCGTCTGCGGTTTCGCCCTGCACGATGGCCTCGCCGTCGCCTGTGCGCCAGATCTTGGTGACGATAGTGTCCCCATACAGCACCCGGTCAGCGAACCGGCCCTGGAAGGAATGGAAGGCGCCCGGATCGTCGGCGCATAGCTCTCGCAGGATGGCGCGACCCACAATGCCGTAGGTGCACAGCCCGTGCATGAAGGGCGCGTCGAACCCGCCCATCCTAGCGAACGCCGGGTCGATATGGATGGGGTTGCGATCGCCCGACAGCCGGTAGATCGCGCCTTGTTCGGGACGGGTCTGGAAGCTGGCCGTAATATCCGGGGCCCGGTCGGGCGCGGCGCTATCTCCGCCCGAGGGACCGCGCTCGCCGCCGAAACCGCCCGCGCCGCGGACGAACAGCGTGGCGTGGGTCCGGAAAAGGTCGCCGTCGGCGTCGCGGGCCACGCCCTCGACGCCCAGAACGGCAGCCTTTCCCTTGTCCCAGACCTCGGTGATGCGGCCGCTCACCTCGACGCTGGCTTCGGGGGGGAGGGGCCGGAACAGCTCGATGGACTGTTCGCCATGAAGCAGCATCTCCAGACGCATGTCGACGGTGCGCATCAGACCCCCCAAGGCGCCGCCGCCCGGGATCACGGCATAGGTCGGCAGAACCTTCGGGCCGCGGCCTTCATAGATGAAGTCCAGGTCTTCCGCCGGTCGCCCGCCGACGCCCAGGGCGTAGAGCATGGTGTCCTTGGAGGTCCAGGTCTGGGTGGTGGCGGGGAGCTCCAACCCGACGAGATCGGACGAAATCGGTATGCGTGTCATGGAAACTCCGGCTCTATGGGGTGGGACACTCAGGTTCGTGGCGCTTGGCCATCCGGCGGCCAGGCCTCGACACCGTCTTCCAGCGGAATGCGCAGGCTCTTCAGGAGCTGGGAGAACATGGTCCAGTTGCCGATCGCAACCACCAGCTCAATGCGTTCGGCCTCCGTCGCCAGATGGAGGCAGCAGGCCTCCCAGGCGGCGTCCGAGATCATGCCCTGATCGAGCGTGTCGTCGGTGGCCTGCAGCACAGCCCTGTCGGCCTCCGACAGGTTCGCGGCTCCCCTCCAGTCACGGGAAGCCGCCAGGTCGGTCTCGGGAATGTCGAGCCCGCGGGCCACCCGCCAGTGCTGGGTCCACTCATAGACTGAGCCGGTCCTCCAGCCGATCCGC
>NCDQ01000144.1 GCA_002280275.1 Caulobacter vibrioides
CCGCATCGGGCGCGGAGAGGCCGGGCGCGGCGACCATGATATCGACCATGGGCACGCTGATCTGCGGCTCCTCCTCACGGGGGATCGAGAACAGCGCCAGGAGCCCGACGGCGATCGCGGCCATCAGGATCAGAGGCGTCAGCGGCGAGCGGATGGTGGCCTTTGTCAGCCGGCCGGACAGTCCGAGGTTCATCGGCGGGGCTCCGCAGGGGTCAGGATGTCGCCAATGCGCAGGCCAGACAGAATCTCCACTTGGGCCGGATCGGCGCCCGGGGTCGTCTGGACGGGGCTGTCGACCGCCGCGCCGTCCTTGCCGACCAGGCGGACATAGTCGACGCCGAAGCGTGTCGCGATGTAGCGGCGCGGGATCACCAGGGCCTGGCGTTGGCCAACCGCCACAAAGGCGCGAACCTTTCGGCCGACAAGGGCCTGCGGCAGGCCTGTCGCGGTCACGTCGGCGATGATCTGACCCCCGGTCACGGCGGGGTAGATCTGGGTGATCTGTCCCGTCGCCGCGACGCCGTTCAGGTCCTCAGCGGCGAGGCGCACGACGGCGCCAACTTTCAGCGCGGCGGCTTCGCCTTCGGGGACGGTGATCCGGACGACCGGCGGACCGGCGGTGATGGTGGCCAGGGACTGGCCGGGCATGACCACCGACCCCAGCGGGACGTCGGCGGTCAGGACACGGCCGGCGGTCGGGGCCAAGACGGCGCCTTGGTTTCCCAGTTCCGCGCTGGCGCGGGCCTGGGCGCGGGCTGCGGCGAGGCCGGCGTTGGCGGCCTTGGCGGCGGCTTGCACCTGATCCAGGCGCGCCTTGGCGTAGACACCGTGGTCGTAGAGGTCCTGGGTCCGAGCAAGATCGGCCTGAGCCTGTGCGGCTTGCGCCGCTGCGGCCGCCACCTGCGCGTCGTAGGCCGAGGTTTGCAAGCCGATGCGGTCATCGCGGATGATGGCGATGGTCTGGCCCTGGCGGACGGTGTCGCCTTCCTTGACCAGCAACTGCGTCACCGTGCCGCCGATCCGCGCGCGGGCGTCGGCCATGTCGCGGGTGGTCAGGGTGGCGGGGACCGGCTTGAGGTCGTCGACGACCGAGGCGCGCACCGTCAGGCGATCGGTGGCGGGCGCCATAACGGTCGCCGGCTTGGGCGCGGCTTTCTCCTCGCCACACGCGCTCAACAGCGTGGCCAGGCCTAGCGCGCCGATCAGGAAAGGTTTGGCGGTCATCGGGGTCCCCCCAGGGCGTTGTCGGGTCAGCCGCGGTCGCGGACTTGGCCGCTCTCGCTGTCGAGGCTGATGGTCGGCAGGCCGGCGGCTTTCCAGGCCATGATGCCGCCGCCCAGATGGCTTTCCAGCTTGTGGCCCGCCGCGCGGCAGCGCTCGATCGCCATGGCAGAGCGCTTGCCCGACCCGCACTGCATGATGATGCGCTTGTCGTCGGCCAAGGGCAGGGCGCCCGGATCGAAGGTCGATAGCGGGAAGTTCAGGGCGCCGTGAATCCGCTCGGCGGCGAACTCCGCCGGCTCACGCACGTCGATCAGCAGGGTGTCGCCGGCGTCCAGGGCCGCCTTCACATCCGCGGGGGTGAGGTCCTTCACCTTGGGGGCACCGAACATGATCGTCTCCGTCGATGGGCCGCGATGCGGCAATAAAATTCGTAATTGCGTATATGCGAGAATTAGAATATTAAGTCAAGCGCGGTCGCTGGGAAAGCTTCATGGCCGCTCTAGCCGGCCACGACGCTGAGCTGGATCAATCAGCAGGGAGACGCCAAGGTGGCCAAGCCTCGCATTGTAATTCTGGGCGCGGGTCTGGGGGGCGCGATCGCCGCCTTCGAGATCAAGCTCGCGGTCGGCAAGCGCGCCGACGTTCGGGTGGTCTCCGAGGGAGACACCTTTCACTTCGTGCCCTCCAACCCCTGGGTCGCGGTTCGCTGGCGCAAGCGCGAGGCCATCGAGGTCAAGCTGCCGCCGGTGTTCCAGAAAAAGGACATCGAGTTCACCGGGATCGGCGCCACGCGCGTCGATCCGAAAACGAACACCATCGAGCTGCGTAACGGCGCGATCCTGCCCTACGACTATCTGGTGATCGCCACGGGGCCGGAGCTGGCCTTCGACGAGATCCCGGGGCTTGGGCCGCACGGCGGCCACACCCAGTCGGTCTGCCACGTTCAGCATGCCGAGGCGGCTGCGGACGCCTTCGACAAGTTCTGCGAAAACCCCGGACCGATTGTTGTCGGCGCCGTGCAGGGCGCATCATGCTTTGGCCCGGCCTACGAGTTCGCGCTGATCCTCGACACTGAACTGCGTCGTCGCAAGATCCGCGACAAGGTGCCGATGACCTTCGTCACGTCGGAGCCCTATGTCGGCCACCTCGGCCTGGATGGGGTGGGTGACACCAAGGGTCTGCTCGAGAGCGAGATGCGCCAGCGCCACATCAAGTGGATCACCAACGCCAAGGTCGCCTCGGTCGATGAAGGCCTGATGCATGTCGACGAGATCGCCGATGATGGCTCGGTGCGCGAGCGCCATGATGTCCCGTTCGGCTATGCGATGATGCTGCCGGCGTTCCGGGGCGTGGAGGCGGTGCGGGGCGTCGAGGGGCTGGTCAATCCGCGCGGCTTCATCCTGATCGACAAGCACCAGCGCAATCCGACCTATCCGAACGTCATGGCACTGGGCGTCTGCGTGGCCATCGCCCCGACCGGCAAGACGCCGGTGCCGGTGGGCGTGCCCAAGACCGGTTTCATGATCGAGAGCATGGTCACGGCCATCGCCCACAACTTCAAGGAAATCCTCGACGACAAGCCGCCGACCCACGAGGCCAGCTGGAACGCCATCTGCCTGGCCGATTTCGGCGACGGCGGTGTGGCCTTCGTGGCCCAGCCCCAGATCCCGCCGCGCAACGTCAACTGGTCGGCCAGCGGCAAGTGGGTCCACTTGGCCAAGGTCGGTTTCGAGAAGTACTTCATTGGCAAGGTCAAACGCGGCGAGAGCGAGCCGTTCTACGAGAAGCTGGCCCTCGACATCCTGGGCGTGAACAAGATCAAGGGCGCCTAGCGTCATGCGCCAGTTCGTCTGTCCTGGCTGCGGCGCCGCCAACCGGGTTCCGGAGGATCGCGATCCGGCTCTTGCTCGCTGCGGCCGGTGCAAGGCCGAGGTCTTTTCCGGCGCGCCGTTGGACGTGGACGCCGAGGCCTTGGCTCGCCATCTCGCCGGCACCAAGGGCGCGCCGGTGCTGGTCGATGTCTGGGCGCCGTGGTGCGGTCCCTGTCGGGCCATGGCCCCGCAGTTCGCGGCGGCCGCCCAACGGGTCGGCGCCGGCGCGCGCTTCCTCAAGCTGAACGCCGACGAAAGCCCGGGTCTCTGCGCGCAGTACGCCGTGCAGGGCGTTCCGGCCCTGTTGCTGTTTCTGGAGGGGCGACTGATCGCCCGCAAGGCGGGCCTGATGTCCGCTGATCAAATTGTCGATTGGGTGAGTCTGGCCGCCGCCAAGGCCGCCGTCTGACATCGAGAAGGAGACTAAGAATGACCCTCGACCGCGCCGTACTGGCTTTCGCCGGCTTTGTGGTTCTCATCGGCCTGGCGCTCGCCCACTTCGTTCATCCCTACTGGGTCGGACTGTCGGCCTTCGCCGTCAAGAAGCTCGGCGTGAAGCCCGGGACGGCCTTCCGCTGATGCGCGCCGCCGTCCTGCTCGCCAGCGCCGGTCTGGCGCTAGCCCTGCCGCTGTCCGCCAGCGCGACGACTCTCGTCGAGGCGATCGCGACGGCGCGTGCGAACAATCCCGACCTGCGCGCCGCCAAGGCGCGCACCGAGGCGGCTGACGCCCGGCTGCGAGCGGCCAAGGGCGCGCGCCTGCCCACGGTCAGCCTCACGGGCGAGTATCTGAGCGGCCGCAACGATCTTGGCGGCTTCTTTGGCTTCGGAGCGAGCGATGTCGATCCGCGCGCTGTACGGTTGGAGATGACCCAGCCTCTGTTTGCGGGGGGCGGGATCGCTGCTGGCGTTGATCAGGCGCGGGCGGGGCAAGAAGCGGCGAAGGCGCAAGGTCGGCAGGCCGAACAGGACCTGGAGGTCTTAGTCGCACGCGCCTTCGTGGCGGTGCAGGCGGCCGAGGCGTTCCTGACCGCCAGTCGTGGACAGGTCGCCGCCTTCGACGAATGGACACGCCAGGCGAGGCTGAGGTTCCAGGCGGGCGAGATCCCGAAAAGTGATCTGGAACTGGCGATCGCGCGCCTGGCTGAGGCGCGAGCGGGCGAGGCCAGGGCTCAATCTGGACACGAAACCGCGCGTGCGCAGTACACGGCCCTGGTGGGTGTCGAGCCGATAGATCTGTCGGCCGCGACCGAGGCGGGAGCCACGCTCACCCTGGATGAGACCCTGGCCCGCGCCGAGGCGAACAGTCCGATGCTGGAGGCCGCCGAGGCTGGCGTGCGCGCGGCCATCGCCGCCGAGCGCGCCGCCGTGGCGCAAGGACTGCCCAGCTTTGCGCTCACCGCCCGGACCGAACAGATGCGAGACCAGTTCTTCCCCGGCTATCGCTCAGACGCGGTTTCGGTCGGGGTGCAGGGACGTTGGACGCTCTTCGCCGGCGGTCGCGTGCAGGCCGCCCGGTCCGAAGCCTCGGCGGCGCGCCGCGTGGCCGAGGCCCAGCGCGATGCGGCTCGGGCGGCCCTCAAGGCCCAGGTGATCAACGCCTGGAGCGAACTTCACGCGATCCGTCTGGCCGCCGACGCCGCCAGGGACCAGTCGGTCGCCGCGACCAGCGCCGTCGACAGCCTCAGGAACGAGGTCCGGGTTGGTCAGAGGCCGATGGTCGACCTGCTCGACGCCCAGCGCGACCTGCTGGCGGCGACCGCGCGCCGGCTCGCCACAGAGGGGGACTTGGTGGTCGCCGCCCGTCGCGTGGCGGTGCTGACCGGCGGCGCCCCGGATTAAGCCAATCGAGACCTGACGGCCGGTCAGCCAAGCTAGAGCATTTTCCGATCTGTTTGGATCGGAGAAATGCTCTAGCGCTTTGTATTAACGCATTTTCTGACGACGAACCGGATCCACTTCGTCGGAAAATGCTCTAGGCTGACGCCGCAGCGACGCGATCAAGCAAGGCTTCGACCTGCGGCGTGAACGGTTTGCCGGCTTTCTGGTCGGCGAGCACGCCCAGGTCGACATAGTCCCGCCACGCGGCGATCTGGTCGCCGCGGAACTCCAAAACACCCGCATAGGGCAGGGCCATGCGCTTGCCGTCAGCGGTGCGATACTCGTCGACGCCTTCCAGGAAGAGTCGGTCGCCCGTTTCAGCGTGGGCGAAGATCCGCCACTGGATGTCGTGCATATCGGCCTGCAGTTTCCGCAACAGCTTTTCAGCTGCCGCCTTGCCCCGCACCGGCGGCAGGCTCGGCGCCGCGTAGTGCCAGACGATGTCGTTGGTCATGTGTGAAAGGACCGTCTCGATCTCGTGGGCCTGCCATGCGGCGATCACCCGCGAGAGAATGGGAAAAAGTCGGGACATGAGCGCCTTGGCGTTGCGAAAGCTAAACTAGAGCGTGACGCCGAAAGTGGGAACCGGTTTCGGCGCAAGTCACGCTCTAAGTATTTGATTTAGAGCCTCGTTATCGCGTCAAAACGATTCCGTTTTGGCGCGCGAGGCTCTAGCGGGTCGCCGCGACCAGCTGGGCGGTCTTGGCGGAGTCAAGGTACTCGTCGAGGCGTGTTATCTTGCCGTTCTCGACCCGCACGACGACACAGGCGTCCATAGCCCATCGCTCACCGTTCGGCAGCGTGGCTTCAAGGACGTGCTGCTGAAGGAAGCCGTCAGGCAGGGGCGCGATGCGCTGCACCCGATAGGTCCGATCCGGCAAAGTCCTGACGAACCAGGCCAGCGACTTCAGGTTCTGGTCGACGGTCTGTTCGATGTGATCGATGTTGTGCCAGATCTTGGCGTCGGGGGCGTAGAAGGCCCGCACGGCCTCGGCGTCGCCGGCCTGGATGGCGGCGACAAAGCGCTGGGCGAAGGCTTCGTAGTCGATCTGAGACAAGGACCTCTCCTAACGGCCGGTGCTGACGCGGTCGCTGGTCAGCGCACGCCGCATGGCCAGTTCCAGGCCCTTTGGGTCGCGGGCCAGATGGGCGCGCACGTCGATGGCCATGAAGTCTGTGTCGACCTCGTCCGCCTCGCGCTTCAGCGCTTTCAGGCCGGCCTGGGCGATGGTGGCCGGCGCCTCCTTGAAGCCCTCGACATGACTGGCCATGCGGGTGTCGACCGAGCCGACATTCAGCGCCAGCACGTGGGTGTTCTGGGGCGCCAGTTCGGCGCGCAGGCAGGTGGTCATGGCGCGCGCGGCGAATTTCGAAGGGCTGTAGCCACCCATGCCGGGCACGGCGACCAGGCCGCCGGCTGAAAGCACATTGACGATCGCGCTCTTCGGCGACTTGGCCAGGATAGGCGCGAAGGCTCGGCTCATCGCCAGCGGGCCAAAATAGTTGACCTCCATCTCCTGGCGGGCGGCGCTCATGTCCGGTGCGCCCATCAGAGTCTGCATGGTGAAGGCGCCCGCATTATTGACGAGGATCGTCACGTCAGGGCACTGCGCGGCGGCCGCTGAAATGGTCTCCGGGTCGCTGACGTCGAGCCGTAGGGCCGTCACCCGGTCCGGGGCCTCGGCGACGAAGGCTTCGACGCGATTGCCGCCGGTGACCAGGACGATGCTGTCCTTGATGTCCATGGGCGCAGTCTCCTCCCTCACAACGTCCGACGAGCGACCGGGATCTTCGTCCCGGTCCGCTGGCGGTCTAGCGGAAGCCTAGCACCACGGTCTTGTTATGCAAGCAACCTCGGCCGACGTGTGCGGCGCGCAAGGCCGCGCAGCGACTGGAGCGCGACCGCCTGAGGCGCGTTTCGCCCAGGCCTAGGTCTACAAAAAGAGAAGGGAAGGAATGGTGGATGCGACAGGGATTGAACCTGTGACCCCCTCGGTGTGAACGAGGTGCTCTCCCGCTGAGCTACGCATCCGCCGTGTGGAGGGCCCCGGAGGGACCGAGCCGCGAGAGGAGGGGGCCTATAGCCCGGTGTTCGGCGCGGGGCAAGAGGTCAAAAGCGTGATGCACGCGTTGGGCACGTCCAAAAAGCTGTGGATGACCAGATCCGCGCCCAGGGTCTCGACCGGATCCTCGGTATAGCCGAACGAAACCAGAACGCCCGGAACGCCCGCGTTGCGGGCCCCGAGCGCGTCATTGACGCTGTCGCCGATCATCACGGCGCGGCTCACGTCTCCGCCCACGGCGGCGACGGCGGCGGCGACGTGGCGGCCGTCCGGCTTGGCGGCGGGCGCTAGGTCCGCGCCGATCACCGCCTCGAAGAACGGCGACAGCGCCATGGCGTCCAGCAGCGCCACCGACAGGTTGGTCAGCTTGTTGGTGCAGACCACCAGCTTGGCCCCGGCCGCCTTGAGGTCGGTCAGGACTTCGACCACCCCGGGGAAGGGCGCGCTCTCATCGGCGATGCGGGCGAGGTAGACGTCGATGAACCGCTGGACCAGGGCCGGCGCCTGCTGGGCGTCGAGCGGCGCGCCGGCGGCGGCGAAGCCGCGCTCCAAGAGGGCCCGCGCGCCTCGGCCCACCATCAAGCGCACCTCGTCGAAAGGCAGAGGCGGCAGCGACTCCTGGGCGAGGATGATGTTCAATGCGCCCACCAGATCGGGTGCGGTGTCGACGAGGGTGCCGTCCAGGTCGAAGGCGATGGTCGCCCCGTTCAGGTCATGAAGCGTGCTCATGGGTCTGGCCTTTCGGGCAATTGCACGGCTAATGCAACTTTGGTTCGCCTCCAGGGAGTCGCCGGGACCATGACCGAGCCCGTTTCCAAGCCCATTCGTCCGCGCGCCGCCGTGATCCTGGCCGCCGGGCAGGGCACGCGGATGAAGTCGCCAACGCCCAAGGTGCTGCACAAGCTGGCGGGTCGGACCCTGCTGGACCACGCCATCGACGCCGCCGAGGGCCTGGGTTGCGAGCGCATCATCGTCGTGGTGGGCGCTCACAGCCCGCAGGTCGGCGAGAGCGTTCGTAAGCGCCTGGGCCCCGACGCCACCGTGATCCAGGATCCCCCGCTGGGCACGGGCCATGCGGTCCTAGCGGCCAAGGACGCCCTGGCGGATTTCGACGGCGATGTCGTCGTCACCTACGCCGACTGCCCGTTGACGACCGCCCCGGTGATCGCGCCGCTGTTCGATCTGATCACCAAAGGCGCGCATGTCGCGGTGTTGGGCTTCGAAGCGCAGAGTCCGACCGGCTATGGCCGCCTCATCCTGGCGCCGGGTCATGTGCTGCTGCGCATCGTCGAGGAGAAGGAAGCCGATCTGGCGACCAAGCAGGTCAAGCACTGCAACTCCGGCGTTTTGGCGGCTGATCGGGCCGTGCTGTTCGACCTGCTGGCCAACGTCCGCAACGACAACGCCAAGGGCGAGTACTACCTGACCGACGTTGTCGGCCTAGCGCACGAGCGTCACCTCTCGACCCGCGCGGCCTTCGCGCCCGAGGCTTCGGTGCAGGGCGTCAACGCCCAGGCCGAGCTCGCCGCCGCCGAGGCCGTGTGGCAGCAGAACCGTCGCAAGGCGCTGATGATCGAGGGCGTCACCATGCCCGCCCCGGACACCGTCCATCTGGCCTGGGACACCCAGATCGCCGGCGGCGCGGTGGTCGAACAGTTCGTGGTGTTCGGCCCCGGCGTCAGCGTCGCCAGCGGCGCTGTCATCAAGGCCTTCAGTCATCTGGAAGGCGCGTCGGTCGGCGAGGGGGCCCTGATCGGTCCCTATGCGCGCCTGCGACCCGGCGCCGAGATCGGTGCGGAGGCGCACATCGGCAACTTCGTCGAGGTCAAGAAGGTCAAGGTCGGCGCGGGCGCCAAGGCCAACCATCTGAGCTATCTGGGCGACGGCTCGGTCGGCGAGAAGGCAAATATCGGCGCCGGCACGATTTTCTGTAACTATGACGGCTTCGAGAAGTTCGAGACCCACGTGGGCGCCGGCGCCTTTATCGGCTCCAACAGCGCACTGGTGGCGCCGGTTCGGGTCGGGGATGGCGCGATGACGGGGTCGGGCTCGGTGATCGTCAGGAACGTGCCGGCTGAGGCCTTGGCGTTGTCGCGCGCCGATCAGGTCATCAAGGCCGGTTGGGCGGCCAAGTTCCGCGCCGTGAAGAAGGCGGCCAAGGACAAGAAGAGCAAGAAAGGCAAGAAATGAGCGCCGAAGATCAAAAGCGCGCCTCGGGCGAAGCCGCCGCCGAACTCGTCGAGAACGGCATGGTGGTCGGCCTGGGCACCGGCTCGACCGCCGCCTGGTTCGTCAAGGCGCTGGCCGCGCGGGGCTTGAGAGACATTCGCGGCGTGCCGACCTCGGACGCTACCGCCGCCCTGGCCCGGGAGCTGGGCATCCCGCTGGCGGCGCTGGACGATGTGAAGACCGTCGACCTGACCGTGGACGGCGCCGACGAGATCGGGCCCGGCCTCTCGCTGATCAAGGGCGGCGGCGCGGCGCTGCTGCGCGAAAAGCTCGTCTGGGAAGCTTCAACCCGCTGTGTCGTCATCGCTGATGCGGCCAAGCGCGTGCCGGCCTTGGGCAAGTTCCCGCTGCCCATCGAGGTGGTGCGCTTTGGTCACGTCCACACCGGCCATCGCCTCGCTGACATCGCCGCCGAGTTCGACCTGCCGCCGCCGCGCCTGCGCGCGGCCGAACGGGGGATGGTGGTCACCGATGGCGGCAACCTGATCTACGACATGGCCTCGGGGAAGATCGACGATCCCACGGCCCTTGCCGCCGCGCTGAAAAGCGTGACCGGCGTTGTCGATCACGGCCTGTTCCTCGACCTCGCCGACGAGGCCCTGGTGGGCACGGACGAAGGCGTGGTGCGCCTGCAGCCCTGACGTCCTACATAAGCCGACCCGTTTTGCTTCCGGAGGCCGATCATGGCTGACTACGACTTTGATCTGTTCGTCATCGGCGCGGGCTCCGGCGGCGTGCGGGCCGCGCGGCTCGCGGCGCTGAGCGGCGCCAAGGTGGCCGTGGCTGAGGAGTATCGGGTCGGCGGCACCTGCGTGGTGCGCGGCTGCGTGCCCAAGAAGTTCATGGTCTACGCCAGCGAGGTCACCGGCCAGTTGAAGACGGCCAAGGGCTATGGCTGGACGATCAATGAGGCCCACTTCGACTGGAAGGCGTTCCTGCACGAGAAGGACGTCGAGATCGCGCGTCTGTCGGGCATCTACGTCACCAACCTGCAGAAGGCCGGCGCGCACCTGCTGCACGGTCGCGCCCAGATCGTCGACGCCCACACGGTGGAAGTCCTGCCCAAGGACGGCAGCGACGATGCGGGAACCTACACCGCCCGCAAGATCCTGGTCGCCACGGGCGGACGTCCGGTGCGTCCGGTGTTCCCGGGGGCGGAACTGGGGATCACCTCGGACGAGGCGTTCCATCTGCCGACCCTGCCCAAGAGCGTGCTGGTGGTGGGCGGCGGCTATATCGCCGTAGAGTTCGCCGGCATCTATGCGGGCCTCGGCGTTCAGACGACGCTGCTCTATCGCGGGGCCAACATCCTGCGCGGCTTTGACGACGACGTGCGGATGCACCTGGCCGACGAGCTGGAGAAGCGCGGGATCAAGGTCGTGCTCGGCTGCTCGCACAAGAGCCTCGAGAAGCTGGAAGACGGCCGCCTGCTCAGCACGCTGAGCAACGACCTGACCTTCGAGACCGAGGCGGTGATGTTCGCCACCGGCCGCGAGCCCTACGTCCAGGGGCTGGGCCTCGAGAAGGCGGGCGTACAGCTCAACGACAAGGGCGCGATCGCGGTCGACAAGTTCTCCAAGACCAATGTCGACAGCATCTGGGCGGTCGGCGACGTCACCGACCGGATCAACCTGACGCCGGTGGCGATCCGCGAGGGCGCGGCCTTCGCCCAGACCGAGTTCTACGGCAATCCGACGACCTTCGATCACGACCTCGTCGCCTCGGCGGTTTTCTCGCAGCCGCCGGTCGGCGCTGTGGGCCTCAGCGAGGCCGAGGCGCGGCAGGCGTTCGGCAAGGTCGACATCTATCGCTCGGTCTTCCGGCCGATGAAGGTCACCTTCTACGGCGGCCAGGAGCGGTGCCTGATCAAGCTGGTGGTCAAGCAGGACGATCAGCGCATCGTCGGCGTCCATGTGGTTGGTCCCGACTCTCCCGAGATCATTCAAATGGCGGCGATCGCGGTGAAGATGGGGGTGACCAAGCCGCAGTGGGATTCCACCTGCGCCGTTCACCCGACCCTCGCCGAGGAGTTGGTGACCATGCGCGAGAAGTATGTGCCGGCCGAAGTCGGCGGGGTGGGATGATCCAGGCGACCGCTCCGGAGCGCCGGACCCGGTGGCTGGGCGCGCTCGCCGTCTTCGCGATGGTGATGACGCCGCTCGTCGGCTACCTGATCCCGCTCTGGTACGCGGCCTTGTTAAGCCTGGTGGGTCTGCTGGCCACGCCGACCCTGGTGCGCTCCAGAGCGCCGCTGTTGCCGATGCTGGCGCTGGCGGTTCTCGTGGGGTGGGCGCTGATCAGCCTCAACTGGAGCCCCGCCGCGCCGCATCTGGCGGACCTCAAGCGCGACAAAGACGTCGAGAAGTTCACCGCCTTGAAGCTGGTCCTCCAACTGGCGCTCTACGGCGCGGCGGTCGCGGGGCTGGCGCAGATGTCGCATCGCTCAGCCCGCTTGGCGGGGAGGGTGATGCTGATCGGCGTCGCCTTCCTGGCCTTGATCACGTTCGTCGACGGCGCGCTGGGCGCGGCGATCTATCAGGTGCTGCACAATCTGACTGAGGAGCCGATCCGCCCGGATCTGGCGATGGTCAAGGTGTCGCTGGCGACCTATCCGGCGATCCTTTTGTTCTGGCCGTGCGTCAGGATCCTGGACGCCTGGAACTTTCGAGGGCGGAACATCGCCATCGCCCTGATCGCCGTGTGCCTCGTGTCCGGCGCGCATCTCACAGGCGCCGATGCGCCCATCGCGGCCCTGATCCTTGGCGGCGTAGCCTGGCTGGGAACGCGGGTCATCGGCAAGCCCTTCGTCCGTGGCCTGATCCCCGCCGTGTCGGCCCTCTTCATCTTCGCGCCGCTGGTGGTGCTTTGGGGCGTGCGCTCGGGCTTTTTCGCTTGGCTGTACGCTTTCGCACCGGCTTCCTGGGATCATCGCCTCAACATCTGGGCCTTCACCGGCAATCTGATCGTCGAGCACGCCCTTCGCGGCTGGGGCGTTGACGCCAGCCGGACCTTCGGACCGGCGATTCCGCTGCACACCCATAACGCCGCTCTGCAGCTTTGGCTGGAACTGGGGGCCTTGGGGGCCGCGATGGCGGCGGCGTTCTTTGCTTGGGTCCTTTACCGCACCGTCGGCTGGACCGGGGAAAGCCGGCGCGACGGCGCCATGGCGGCGGCGGTGACGGTTTCCTATTTGGTGATCGGCGGGCTCAGCTTCGGCGTCTGGCAGGAGTGGTGGCTCGCGCTCGGCGCGCTGTCGGCCATCGCTTGCGGGGTGGCGCAAAAATCCAGCGCGCTCAGGGCCTAGCGCGACAACGAATGTTCCCTCCCGAGGAGGTCAAAGGCCTCTTGCCGCATGATTTTGCCTTTTCGCCTCGACATGACCGCCCGTTGGACCCCCGCCGCCTGGAGAGCCAAGCCCGCAAAGCACCTGCCCACCGACTATCCGGACATGGGCGCGGTCGAGCGGGTGGAGCAGGCGCTGCGTCAAATGCCGCCCCTGGTCTTCGCCGGCGAGGCCCGCCGCCTGAAGAGCCAATTGGGTGAGGTGGCCGAGGGCCGGGCGTTCCTGTTGCAGGGCGGCGACTGCGCCGAGAGCTTCAAGGAGTTTCATGCGGACAATATCCGCGACACCTTCCGCCTGATCCTGCAGATGGCGGTGGTGCTGACCTTCGCCGGCGGCAAGCCCGTGGTGAAGGTGGGCCGTATCGCTGGCCAGTTCGCCAAGCCGCGTTCGGAGCCGACCGAGGTCCAGGGCGACGTGACCCTGCCGTCCTATCGCGGCGACATCATCAACGGCATGGACTTCAACGAGGCCGAGCGGGTTCCTGATCCGGACCGCCTGCTGAAGGCCTACGGCCAGTCGGCGGCGACGCTGAACCTGCTGCGCGCCTTCGCCAGCGGCGGCTACGCCGACCTCTACAACATCCACCGCTGGACCCTGGGTTTCGTCGGCGACAGCCCGCAGGGCGCCCGCTACCGCGAACTGTCGGAGAAGATCAGCGAAGCGCTGACCTTCATGGCGGCGGTCGGCGTCACGCCGGACACCCAGCCGGACCTGCGCCGGGTCGAGTTCTTCACCAGCCACGAGGCCCTGCTGCTGGGCTTCGAGGAAGCCATGACGCGCGTCGATAGCACCTCGGGCGACTGGTACGACACCAGCGCTCACCTGTTGTGGATCGGCGAGCGCACCCGCCAGCTGGACGGCGCCCACGTCGAGTTCATGCGCGGTGTGAAGAACCCGATCGGCCTGAAGTGCGGTCCGACCATGGAGGGCGATGACCTGCTGCGCCTGATCGACGTCTTGAATCCGCATAACGAGCCGGGCCGCCTGACCCTTTACGGTCGCTTTGGCTCGGACAAGATCGCCGACCGCCTGCCGCGCCTGATGAAGGCGACCAAGTCGGCGGGGCGCTCGGTGGTCTGGGCCACCGACCCGATGCACGGCAACACGCTGAAGGCCTCGACCGGTTACAAGACCCGCCCGTTCGACCGGATCCTGTCCGAGGTGAAGAGCTTTGTCGAAATCGCCCAGGCCGAGGGCGTACATCCGGGCGGCGTCCATCTGGAGATGACGGGCCAGAACGTCACCGAATGCCTGGGCGGCGCCCGCGCTGTGTCGGAGACCGATCTCGCCGATCGCTATCACACCCACTGCGACCCTCGTCTGAACGGCGAGCAGGCGCTGGAACTGGCGTTCCTCGTCGCGGAGAAGCTCAAGGCCGCACGCGACGACCAGCGTCGCCTGGCCGCCGGCTAGCGCGCCGCGCTCTGGCGCCGCTTCGCCGACGCGTAT
>NCDQ01000609.1 GCA_002280275.1 Caulobacter vibrioides
GCCCTGATCAGGGCGCGAGGGTCTTCAGGAAGGTCGGGGCCTTGCGCTTCATCGTCGCCTGCTCATAGGCATAGCCCAGGTTCAGCAGCAGCTTTTCGCTCCAGGCCGGGCCGATGAACGACAGCCCCACCGGCAGGCCCGATACGTCGCCCATCGGCACGGTCAGGTGCGGATAGCCGGCCACGGCGGGCAGGGTGGTCGATGAGCCGCCATAGTTGTCGCCATTCAGCGGATCGATGGTCCAGGCCGGACCGGTGGTCGGCGCCACGATCGCCACCGCGCCCGCATCCTTCAGGATCTTGTCGATACCCTCCGGGCCGGCCAGCCGCTTGGAGTCCGCCAGCGCCTTGATGTACTCGGGGTCGCTGTAGCCCTTGGTCTGCTCGGCGCGCTCGAAGGTCTCCTGGCCGAACCATTCGAACTCGTGGGGCGTGGCCTTGTTGAAGGCGATGACGTCCGCCAGGGTTCGGGTCGGAACCTTCTTGGGGTCGGTCGAGGCCAGATAGGCGGCCAGGTCGACCTTCAGCTCGGTGTAGAGCACCACGCCTTCGGCCTTGCCGATCGGGCCTTCCTCGAAATCCTTGACCTCGACCAGGGTGGCGCCCTGGGCCTTCAGGTCGGCCAGGGCCTGCTCGAACACCGCGTCGGTCTTGGGCGAATAGCCGGTGTAGAACCGCGCCACGGCCAGGGTCACGCCCTTAAGCGCGTTCTTGTCCAGACCCCTGGCATAGTCGGTCTTGTGGCTGTCGGCCGCCTTGGTGGCGATGTCGGCAGGGTCCGAGCCGGCGATGGCGGTCAGGATGTCGGCGGCGTCCTTGACCGTGGTGGTCATCGGGCCGGCGGTGTCCTGGCTGTGGCTGATGGGGATGATGTGGGTGCGCGAGACCAGACCGACGGTGGGCTTCAGACCCACCAGGCCGTTGATCGCGGCGGGGCAGGTGATCGAGCCGTCGGTCTCGGTGCCGATCGCCGCCCAGGCCAGACCCGCCGCCACGGCCGCGCCCGAGCCGCTGGACGAGCCGCAGGCGCTGCGGTCCAGCACATAGGGATTGCGCACCGTGCCGCCGATGGCGCTCCAGCCGCTGATCGAGTGGTTGGAGCGGATATTGGCCCATTCCGACAGGTTGGCCTTGCCCAGCAGCACCGCTCCGGCCTCGCGCAGGCCCTTGACCAGCGGCGCATCGCGACCGGTCACGTTGTTCTTCAGGGCCAGGGAGCCAGCGGTGGTGGCCAGGCCGTCATTGGCCTCGATATTGTCTTTCAGCAGGATGGGCAGGCCGTGGATGGCCGAGCGCACCTTGCCGGCCTGGCGTTCGGCGTCGAGGGCCTTGGCG
>NCDQ01000610.1 GCA_002280275.1 Caulobacter vibrioides
CCGCCTGCGCCTGGACGAGAGCGCACGCGCCGACATCGCCGTGCTGCAGACTCTGAAGGTGCCCTCGCCCAACGGCCCCGTGCCGCTGAACGCCGTGGCCGACGTGCGCTTCGGCGCGGGTCCCTCGCAGATCAACCGCCAGGACCGCGCCCGCGTCGCCACCATCACCGCCGAACTCGACGGCATCGTGGTGGGCGAGGCCTCCCAGCGGGTCCACGCCCTGGCCTCACTCAAAAACCTGCCCCCCGGCGTCAAGGAAGTGGCCGCCGGCGACGCCGAGTTCATCCAGGAGATGGTCACCGGCTTCCTGGGCGCGCTGATCACCGGCATCCTCCTGATGTACGTCGTGCTGGTGCTGCTGTTCCGCAGCTTCGCCCATCCTGTGACGATCATGGTGGCCCTGCCGCTGGCCATCGGCGGCGCGTTCGGCCTGCTGGTGCTGGCCCGCTCCAGCTTCTCGATCTCGACCCTGATCGGGATCCTGATGCTGATGGGCATCGCGGCCAAGAACTCGATCCTCCTGGTCGAGTACGCGATCATGGCCATGAAGGAACAGGGCATGGACAAGCGCACGGCGATCATCGACGCCGCCCACAAGCGCGCGCGCCCGATCCTGATGACCACCGTGGCGATGGGCGCGGGCATGCTGCCCACGGCTGTCGGTCTCGGCGCCGAGGTCGAGTTCCGCGCCCCGATGGCCATCGCTGTCATCGGCGGCCTGATCACCTCGACCCTGCTGTCGCTGCTCTACATCCCGGTGGTGTTCGTGCTGATGGACGGCCTGAAGGTCCGCGCCGAGCGGCTGATGGCCCGCGTGTTCGGCGGCCAGCACCACGTGGCGGTAAAGAAGCCGATCGTGGAGTAGTCTAAATCCGGCTTCCCCGGCGAATGCCGGGGCCCAGATCGAACCCACCAACGCCCTTCGCTGGCTCTCGGCGGAGGGCGTTTGCACATCCAACTCACCGAATGAAGCTAGACCCCGGCATTCGCCGGGGGGATCGGAGACTTTCCATCACCCCCGCAGCGCCTGGGCGACGACCGGCGCCAGGCGCTCGGCGATGACCTGCGCGCCGTCCGCGTTCGGATGAATGCCGTCGCGCTGCATGTAGCGCGACACGCCGATCACGCCGGTGAAGAAGTCCGGGGCGTAGAACACCCCCTGCTCGCGGGCCAGATCCGGATAGATGGCGTTGAACCGCCGGGCGTAGGCCGCGCCGAGCAGCGCCGGGGCGCGGACGCCCGCCAGCACGACCCGAACGCCCCGCGACTTCAGATGCTGGATGATCGCCCGCAGGTTCGCCTTGACCCGCCCCGGGTCGACGCCCTGCAG
>NCDQ01000145.1 GCA_002280275.1 Caulobacter vibrioides
GCTGATGGCGCCCATGCTGTTTGGCCCGGCGCCGGCGTTCGAGACGGTGTTGGCGGCGGTCGCCGACCTCGAGCGCCAGCTCAACGCGCCAGCCTGATCGCGGCGCACAAGGCGCGGCGCACCTAGGCCTCGCCGATGGATCGCGTCGCGTTCAGCAAGGCGAGGTAGCCACCACGCGCCATGGCCTGACCATCGCGGACCAGTCGCAGCGTCACATCGCGCAACGAAGAGCTCTTCCACGGTTCGCCCGCCACCCGGGCCGGGCCGTAGAGCGCCACGGCGATCTCACGATGGACCGCGCCGCTAGCCCGCGCGTCGAGCGCCCGGAGCATGGCGCCGATACGGCGCCGGCGTTGGCGCGTGATCGGATCGGGCGGCGGCGGTCGGCCGTCGAGGTGACGCGCAAGCCGGTCCAGGGCGCGCAAACGGGCTGGCAGCGTCGCGTCGAGCGGCGTCACCGCCGCCAGCGCCCGGTCGGGATCTGGCCGTGCGCCGCGCAACGCCAAGCGGACCTCCTGCCCGCGCCCGGCGGGCCAGCGCGCGCGTCCCGCCGCATCGAGATCGGCGGCCCGTAGCGCCCGGTCCGGTGCGGGGCCGGCCTGCACATCGGGGCCGATCTGCAACTCGATCAGTTCGGCGTCGACCTCCGGTCGCCACCAGACCTCGGCTTGGCGCGCGTCAAGCGATGGATCGATCGGGAAATCGCAAGCCCCAGCGGGCGCCGACGCCCTCGGCGTCCGGGTTCTGGCTCGCGGCGGCGAAGGCGTTCTGGTAGTCTGGATTGCGCCGAAGATACTCCCAGGCAAGGTCGGCCGCGCAGAGCGTGTCGAGATAGGCGTAGTCGTCCGCGAACCGCCACCGCGAGGTGTCTGCCGACATGAGGCGCCTCCGAAGTCCTCGCTCTAGGATTGAGCGGCGCTCCGGATTTTTCCGGGGGCGGACAAGCCGGGAAGCCTGAGCGGCGTTGGCGGCCGATGCCGGATTGGCATCACGTCTCGCGCGAAGATCCAAGAAGGTGGCGATAGCCCTTCCGGGCCATCCAGCGGGCGCGTGCGAGGTGCACGTCGTGGATGCGGCGCGCGCGTTCGGGCGCGGCGACGACGTCGAGCCCCAGAACGAGCGCCGCCACCTCGCGCCAGTCGGCGCGGGCGGCGGCGGCGTCCAGCAGACGGACATAGGCCAGAAGATGGGCGCGGTCGTAGGACGTGACCTCGCGGTCGCGGATCGGCGTGTCGCGCAGGTCGTCGTAGGTCATGGCCGTCCCCTTCGGCGGCCATCCTTAGGGGAATTCACCGGCCGGGGGATGGTCCCAAGGGACGATCGGGTGATGCGTTGGCGGCATCACCTGCAAGGTCGCATCAGGTGGGCGGCCGGGGCCGGACGTCCTCGACGGCCCGGTCGGGCTTGTGGCGGATCCAGACCAGGGGGTGAGGCTCGTCGCCGGCCATCAGGCGGGCGTTGACCGGCTCGGACCAGGTCGGGTCGTCGAGTTCAAGATTGAGCAGTGCGCCGCTGGCCGGATCGAGCGGCCGCCAGGCCGCGCCGCATTCGGTCTCGCCGACAAAGGCGCGGAAGGCCGGGGCCCGCGCGGAGAGCCGGTCGATGGGAACAAGCCGCACAGTGGCGTCGATCTGCAAGGTGGCGAGGCGGCCGACATAGGCTTCGCCATCGCGCCGGAAGTATCCGATGGTGGTCATGGAGATCTCCTGTGGCCCCGGGGAGCGGCGGCGCGAAGCTGGGGTGGGGGCCGCTTCGCACCGCCGCCGGCCCGCCACCCTGGGGCGGGCGCGCCTCGGCGGGATGTCGAGGCGTCTCGACGATGTGGGCCCATCACGCCGGGCTCAAGGGGTAGCGTCGGCCGATCGGGCAAAGACAGGCGTTGGCGAAGCTTGGCGTAGGACCGTCGCTTGAACAGCAAGAGCTCGCCCGGGAAATGCGTGTGCTGGCGCGTCCTTGGAGCGAGACGGCGATGCCGCCTAGCCTGGAGCTCCAACTTGACCACCCCCAGCCTGCCCCATCCCGTCGACCAGCATGTCGGCGCCCGCCTGCGGCGGGCGCGGAGCCTGCGCGGCCACTCCCAAGCGGCGCTTGGCGAGGCGGTGGGCGTCACCTTTCAGCAGATCCAGAAATACGAACGCGGCGCCAACCGGCTTTCCGCCTCCACGCTTTTCAGGCTCGCCGCATTTCTGGAATTTCCGGTCGAATGGTTCTTCGAGGGCCTGAGCGCGGCCTCCGGCGCCTCGAACACAGTCGATCCGGTCGAGGCGCTCCTGTCCAGCCGCGAGGGTGCGGCGATGGCGGCGCACATGGCGAACCTGACGCCGGCGCTCAGGCGCAAGCTGCTGGCGGTCATGCACGCCTTCGCGGCCGAGGACCTCGAGTTAGCCAGTTGAGCCGACGCGGGCGGTGGGGCGCCCCATGGGGCGCCCCTTGGTCGTCAGTCAGCCTTGGCGGTGCTGCGCGACCAGACCAGGCTGTGGACCCCGTCGATCACCACCAGGGCGGCGTTGACCGGCTCGCCAAAGCTGAGGTCGTCGAGCTTGACCGACAGGTACTCGTTGTTGTCGCGGCTGGTCTTTTTCCAGGCGGCGCCAAACTCGGTCTGGCCGGCGAACACCCGATAGTCAGGGCCCCGCTCGCCGCTCTTCTCACAGGGGCGGATGGAGATGGACTTGACGTTGAGGGTCAAGGTGCGGATGGCCCCCGAGTACGAACCGTCGGCGTTGGCGGTGAAGGTTCCGATCGTCGCCATTGAAGTCTTCCTTCTCATTTTCGGGCCGCGACCATCGCGACCTCGATGGCGATCCTTAGGCTGGGGGCGACAGGGGGACCGGCAGCGCGCCCGGCGCGCCCGCAGGCTTGCCGAAGGACCAGAGAAGGCGGGTTTGTTGCCGCGCGAGGAATGGCGGCGCGCCGCCAGGGGAAGAAACCCGGCTGACCGGTTGCCAGGCCACCGTTCCCCAGCCAGATCAGGCCAGGAGAGGTCGCGCAGGTCGCGGGCCGGGGAGACTGGAAGGGCTGTCCCGACGATCGCAACCTTCACCGCCAAGGCCTCGTCCGCGAAGGAGCCTCGGCCCTGCCCCGCCACGCTAAGTGCAGCGCCGTCCGGACTTGCGGGAGGGGCGCCGAGCGCGGTCCCGACTATCGGGTGTTCGCCGGCCAGACGGCGCTCGGCGCCGCCTGGAAGAAGGCCCGCCGGAGCAGCAACGCGGACCTATCGGTCAAACTCGACGATCTCGGCTTTGGCGAGCGGTCAACACCGCCCTGGTGGTGATCGACGGGGACCACAGCCTGGTCTGGTCGCGCAGCACCGCCAAGGCCAACTGATGACCAAGGCCCCCATGCAGCGCCCCATTGTCCCCGCCGGAAAGTCGGAAGGCCGATCCGCCACGAAGCCGGGAAGGCGCAGGGCCAAAGACCCTGCGCCGACCGCCTCGGACCGACGATCTTAGAGATCGTCGTCAAGCCTTGCCGGAGGGCGGACGCCCGCCCTCCGGCCCCGGATCAGGCGGCGTCATCCTCCGGTTCAGAGGCGTCGCCAGCCTGCGCCGCCGGGGTCTTCCACGGCAGCGGGCGCCCCGGCGTTCGCAGACAAGCAGGCAACCACCGCGCCGCCACCAACTGCGGTTCGGCCACCTCGACCATCTGCGCCTTCTTCAGGCCTGAAAGGCGTTCAGCCGCCTCAGGCGACACCGCCTCGCTGACCGCGTCGATGATCTGCGCCTTGGTCACCGCGCCAAGGTAGCGATCAGCGGTCGGCGCCCACCAGTCGCTCATGTCGAGGTCGAGCCCGCTCGCGAGCCGGTCGGCGTGGCTCCACGCCATCGGCCGGTTCTCCCAACCGCGCACCGCGTCGAGGCTGAGGCTGACGCAGTGGGCCATCAGGCTCATGCGGCTATCGGCGTCGAGCCCGACCACGAAATCCCAGTAGGCTTCGGGATCATCGGGCAACTGGCGCGCCCATTGCGCATGTCGCTCGGCGTTGGCGCGGCCTGCGCGGCTGTCTTCGATCCCCTCGCCCTCGGCGGCGAGGTTGCGCGAGCCGATCCGTAGATCAAGACACGAGGCATATCCGCCGACGCCCCGGAACACCCGCAGCAGCAGGGCGTGGGTCAAGGCGACGAGCGCAAGTTCGGGCGCCTCCGCCAGGGCGTGGCGCAAGGCGGTGCTGCGATGGGCGGTCAGGTCGGCCCGGATGCGCGGCGACAGCGGCGCATTGGCCTGTCCCAACGGCTCTTCGACTTCGCGGGCCTCTTCCTCGTCGCCCGCTGCTTCGTCTTCATCGCCCGCGCCCTCCTCGGCGATGGCGTCGGCCTCGCCGCCGGGGTCATCGGCCGGTTCGGCGGGCGGCTCGTCTTCGGGCCGGACATAGCCGCGCTCGATCCGCAGGTCGCCGTCATGACCAAGCAGCACGAAGGCGCCAGCGCGGGCCTTGTCCGCCGGATCAAACCCATAGCGATCCTCCAGCGGGGCCAGAGCCTCCTCGATCTGCGCAAGCCGCGCCTCGGCCGCCTCGGGCAGGTCGGCGAGGTCGGCGTAGCGTTCGACCAGTTCCTCGCGCTCGGCGATCAGGTCCGTCCGCGCCGCCGCCTCCTCGGGCGTGCGCGGCAGCAGGGTCTCCCAGACGCGGCGGCAGCCGTGGTCGTAGGGGTAGGTCAGATAGGCAGCGGTCCATTTCCAACCCTCGGCCTCGCGAAGCGCGATAGCCTCGGCTTGCAGCTTCTCAGCCACGAGGCGGTCCAGCAGGGCGACATCTTCAAGCCAGCCCTGCCCCGCCTCGGTGAAGAGATCGACAAGGACCGCCCCGCCCGCCGCGACATAGGCGTCCAGGCCCACGAAGACAGCGCGCGGATCGTCGGCCTCGACCTTGGCCTGGGTCATGGCGCGGCGGATGGCGTAGGGCTGGCGCTGATGCGGGGCCAGCAGCGCATGGACCTGCATCTGGCGCTCGGTGTCGGGACTAACCGCGAAGGCCATGATCTGGTCGAGCGTCAGGTCGCCTTCGCGATAGAGGTCGAGAAGCGCGGGCGCCACCGCGCCCATGCGCAGGCGCTGGCGCACGGCCTGGGCGCTGACCCCGAACCGCGCGGCGATCTCCTCGGGGCCGTAGCCCTTGCGCTCGGCGAGGTCCTTGAAGGCCTCGAAGGCGTCGGCCGGGTGCATGTCGCTGCGGCTGACGTTCTCATCGAGAGAGATTTCGGCGGGGTCGTTGTGGGTGTCCACCACGCAGCGCACCGGCGCGGCCTTGGGCAGGAGCTTGCGCTTGGCGAGCAGGCGCAAGGCCTGACGGCGCCCCTCGCCGATGCTGACGAGATAGTAGCCGGTCTCACCGCCGCCGTCACGAAGCTCGGGTTCGACCACCAGCGGCTGCAGCAGGCCTTTAGTCTGGATGCTGGCCGCCCGCGCTTCGACCACTTCGGCCGAATGGCCGACGCGGCGGGCGTTCTTGGGCGAGGCCTTGAGGCGGTTCAAGGGAATGTCTCGAACCTCGCCGACCTGGGCGATGGGGTTTTGCTGGGTCTCGGTCATGTCTGTCTCCTTGGGTCAGGGTCGCAGGCGCAGGGCGCGCCTGCGGCCTTGCCCGTCGGCGAGACCGGGGGTGCAAGCGGAGGGGCGCCTTCGCGGGGACCCGGCTGCAGGGCGTTGGAGGACGGCTTTCCCGGGCGGCGCGGCGCGCCCGAAGCTGGGCGGAAGGCGATCCGAAGCGCGCCGGGGGCGGAGCCCCAAGCCTGGTCCGGGCAAGGGCCGGACCCCGCGCGCCCGTCGGCGGGCGCCCATAAAGATGAAGCCTGCACAGGAGCCCGCGCGCAGCGCGTGGCGGGAGGCGGCGTCGAGCAGCCGGCGGCAGGATCCAAGTGCCTTGGGGCCTGCGCGAAGGGTCGCGCCCGAGGGAGCGGCGAAAGCCGCGGGACCGAGCGTGACCGCCGGCCACTCACCGGCTTGGGCGAAGCGGGCCGCGAAAGCGGTCAGCGAAGCCCGCCTGGTGAAACCAGGGAAAGCGCGCGGCTGGCGCGTCATGCGGCGGCGGACAAGACCAGAGGAAATCGCAAAGCCTGAAAGGCGCAAATCCGGCTATCCGCCCCGGCCGGTCGTCGCCCAGCCCAAGCCGCTCTGGGAGGACTGGGAAGACACGCCCTCGTTCAGCCAGGCGCTCGACCTGCACATGCGGCGGCACGGCGACACGGGCTATGGTCTGCACCGGGCGGTCTGCCAGCGCGACGACCGGATCGACATGACGACCTTTACCGCCTGGCGCCGGGGTCAGAAGGCGCCGCGCGGGGCGACCAGCTTTCGTATCCTCGCGGCGCTGGAACGCCGCTGGAAGCTGCCCGCCGGCTATTTTCGGGAAAAACTACCCCACGCCGGCCGCATGGTCGCCAGCGCCGAGACCTTGCCGCTGCCGATGTCCGAGCGGCGGCGGATGGCCTGGCACTTGCCCGACGACTTCGCCCAGCTGTCGCTGTCCAAACGCGAGGAGATCATCGCCTGGGTCCGCGCGGTGATCCTGTCGGGTCACACCGACTACCGTCGCTACCAGTCCGAAGCGATGAAGCAACGGTTCGCGCTGCAGTTTCCCAGCTCCGGCCTTGGCGGCGGCCTGTCGGCTGGCGCGCCGCTGGAAGAGCGCCTGGCCGATACAGGCGAACTCTCCCCAGGCCGGCCGCTCGGCGCCGCCGCCGCGCCGCCGGCGTTGGCCGAGGAGGGCGTCGACCTTCTGATCTTCAAGACCGCCACGCTGAGTTCCCGCGGTCGACGCCGCAACGGGATCTGGAACAGCGAGACCGCCGATCAGCGCATGGAGCATCTTGGCCTCTTGATGGGCGCCCTGGCCGCCTGTCCAAACGGCCCCGTCCGTGGCTATGGCGCCCCACTCGGCTCGATCAGCTTCGCGCTCCTGGCCTTTCCTGCGGTGTGGGACTGGTATCTCGGTTGGCGTGAAGGCCGGCGGGGCTTTTTCACCGGCTGGGAGGGCGAGATGCTCATCCTCGGCGCGTCGCTCAGCCGGCGCGAGACCGGCTGGCTGAGACAGACGCGCGAACTCGCCGATCGCCTTCGCCCGATCGAAGGTCTGGTGAGCGCCAGCGACGTCAGAGCGGCCGCCGAGGACTGGGACGCGGTTTGCGACGCCCAGCACCAGCATGTCCTGCTTCGGGCCAAGGAAGTCGGCCGGGTCGCCCGCCTCCACCGCGATCCGTTCGAGGCGATCTTGCCGATCCTCGAGGCCGACAGCCCCGTGGGCGAGTACCGCAAGATCACCGAGGAGGTCCTTCGGCGCCGTCCGGCCGCGCGTCTCTATCCCATCACATCGGCCGAGGCGACGCGCGCCTTTCTGATGCTACGCCTCGGCCTCCACCTTGGCCTTCGACAAAAGAACCTGCGGCAGTTGCTCGTCTGCCCCAAGGATCAGCCCCCCACATCAGAGCGGCAACTCGAAGCGCTCAAGCGGGGCGAGATGCGCTGGAATGCGCGCGAGGCGGTTTGGGAGGTGCTGATCCCGGCGGCGGCCTTCAAGAACGCTGGATCATCCTATTTCCGGAAGAATCCATTCCGGCTCGCCCTGCCCGACCTTGGCGGCCTCTACGGGGAGATCGACCGCTATCGGGCCATCGACCGCCCCGTCCTTTTGAAAGGCGCGGTCGATCCGGGCGTGCTGTTCGTCAAGACGATGAAGGCCAATAGCAAGTCGCCCGCCTACGACCAGAACACCTTCTATGAGGCTTGGCGCCTGACCATCCAGCGTTACGGGATCTTCAACCCCTACACGGGCCGAGGCGCGATCGAGGGGCTACTGCCGCACGGTCCGCACAATGTTCGCGACGTCCTGGCCACCCATGTCCTCAAGCAAACCGGCTCATACGAGCAGGCGAGTTACGCCATCCAGGACACCCCCGACACGATCGCCCAGCACTACGGACGGTTCCTGCCGCATGACAAAGCCGCGCTCGCCGCCCAGGTGCTCAACC
>NCDQ01000146.1 GCA_002280275.1 Caulobacter vibrioides
CGCCCTCGACGGGAGCGCGGCGTAGTTGATGCGAGGCGTCTCGGCGAGGAGCAGTGCGTAGGACTTCATCGCCTCGGACCACGCCAGCACCTGGGCGGTCTTCGCCCTGGGTTATGGCGCAGGGGCGTGGATCGGCGCGTCAGGCCGTTTTCGGAAGGTGCGCTTGCAGCGTGCAGCGCAGGCCCGTTGGGTCATACTCAACGCTGGTCGATCCGTTCAGTTCGCCGCGCAGGCTGCGCTCGATCAGGCGCGAGCCGAAGCCCTTTCGCGTAGGCGGTGTCACCACCGGGCCGCCGGTCTCGATCCACCGGCACTCCAGCGCGCGCGCCTCCGCGTCGTATGTCCAGGTCAGGCTTACCCGCCCGTCCGCCGTCGCCAGGGCGCCGTACTTTAGGGCGTTGGTGGCCAGTTCATGAAAGATCAGGGCCATTGTCAGGGCGCCGCCTGGCTGGAGACGCACCGCCGGACCGGAGATGTCGACCCGCGCGCCGGCCTCGTCGAACGGACGCAGCGCGCGTTCGGCGACCTCGCGCAGCGGAATCGCGTTCTCGAAGCTTTCGCGGGTCAGGATGTCGTGCACGCCCGAAAGGCCCATAAGCCGGGCCTCGAACTTCTCGTAAGCGGCTGTGGGGCTTGGTTCGTTTCTCAGGGTCTGAGCGGCCATCGACTGAACCGTGGCCAGGGTGTTCTTCACACGGTGGTTCAGCTCGTTGATCAGCAGGCGCAGCTGAGCCTGATGATGCTGCTGCGCGCTTTCGGCCTGCTTGCGGTGGCTGATGTCCGACAGGATCACGACTAGGTACGGCGGTTCGTCAGCCGGGCTCACCTTCGAGACCGTCAGGTTCATCCAGAGGACCTCGCCGGGCTTGTCCCCCACGAAGCGGCGATCGGCGGCGTAGGTTTCGATTTCGCCGGCCCACAGGGCGTCACCGTCGGCGATCGCCTGGCCAAGATCATCCGGGTGCACCAGAGCGGCGATGCGGCTTCCCAGGAGCTGCTCGCGGGGCCGGCGCAGGATGGCGCAGAAGCTGTCGTTCGCCTCGAGAAGGGTTCCGTCCCGGGCGAGCCGCGCCACGCCCATGGCGGTCTGGTCGAAGACGGCGCGGTAGCGCGCCTCGGCCGCTTCCAGCGCCCGGCGAGCCAGGACGCCGGCGGTCACCACCTCGGTGTAGAGCACGAGACCGCCGATCTCTCCGCCGTCGTTGCGCCATGGCGCCATCGACCAGCGGATCCATTCGGTGCGCCCGTGGCGATCGACATAGGGGTCGCCGTCGTGGCGCAGCTCGACACCCTCGGCCAGGACCTGCGCGTGCAGATCACGCCACTTTTGCGGCACCTCGGGAAAGACGTCGTAGTGGCGACGGCCGATCAACGGCAGATCGGGCGGCATGTTCTGATCGGTCAGATAGCGGCTCGACGCCGCCAGGTAGCGCATCTGGTTGTCAAAGATGGCGATGCCCAGCGGCGCGTGCTTCAGCGCCGTCGTGACACTGGGTGACGCGGCCATCGGGACGCTGGACGGGGGCGGCGCTTTCTGGGTCATCGCGCCGCCATCGTATCGCCTGAAGGTAAGGCTAGGATTGACGATCGCGTGAGGCGAGCGCTTCAGCCGGCCACGGGAAAGACACGGGTCTGCTTGACCACCCCGTAGGCGAAGCTGGTGTCGATCGAGGCGATGCCGGGAATGGCGTGCAGCTTACGGCGCATGAAGTCTTCATAGGCCTCGAGGCTGTCGACGATTACGCGCAGCAGGTAGTCGTCGCCACCGGCCAGCAAGAAGCAGTCGAGGATCTGGTCGATGCGCGCCACGGCGTGCTCGAAGCCCTTGATCAGATCCTGACCATGACGATCCAGGCGCACCCGAACAAAGACGGTGATCGGCAGGCCATAGGCCTTCTGGTCCACCAGCGCCGTGTAGCCGGTGATCACGCCGTCGGCCTCGAGATTGCGCACACGGCGCAGGCAGGGCGAGGGCGACAGGTTCACCCGTTCGGCCAGCTCCTGATTGGTGAGGCGCCCATCCTTCTGCAGTTCGCGGATGATCTGGCGGTCCTTGGCGTCCATTCGCGGCTCCGAAGCAGAATCTGCCAAAATGGATGGTCATCATAGCAGACTTCGCAATCTCAAGCGCCCTGCTCCGCGCCAAAGTGGCGTCAAAGGGAGCGGCACATGCGCGACGACCAGACCGGCTTTTCCACGCGGGCGATCCACGCGGGCTATGACCCCGCCGACGAGCACGGCGCGCTGACCCCGCCGCTGCACCTGACCTCGACCTTCGCCTTCGAGAGCGCCGAAGCGGGCGGCGAGATGTTCGCCGGGACCCGCGAGGGGCACTTCTACTCGCGCATCTCCAACCCCACGACGGACCTTCTGGAGCGTCGTCTCGCCAGCCTGGAAGGCGCCGAGGCGGCGGTCGCGACGGCCTCCGGAATGGGCGCGATCACCGCCACCTTGTGGAGTTTCCTGCGGGCCGGCGATGAGGTGATCACCGACCAGACCCTGTATGGCTGCACCTTCGCCTTCCTGCGCGATGGCCTCACCCGGTTCGGCGTGACGGTGAAGCAGGTCGACATGACCCGGCCTGAAGCGCTGGCGGCCGTCATCTCGGAGCAGACCCGGATCGTCTACTTCGAGACCCCGGCCAATCCGAACATGCGTCTGGTCGATATCGCGGCGATCACGCGGATCGCCCATGGCGCCGGCGCCAAGGTGGTGGTCGACAACACCTACGCCACCCCTTGCCTGACGCGTCCGCTGGCCTTGGGGGCTGACATCGTGGTGCACTCGGCGACCAAGTATCTGGGCGGCCACGGCGACCTGGTGGGCGGGATCGCCGCTGGGGGCGTCGAGGACATGGCCCGCGTCCGTCTTTGCGGGGTCAAGGACATGACCGGCGCGGTCATGTCGCCCTTCACCGCGTTCCTGGTCCTGCGGGGCCTCAAGACCCTGTCGCTGCGCATGGGCCGCCACAGCCAGAGCGCCCAGACGGTCGCGCGTTGGCTGGAGGATCATCCGGCCGTGGAGCAGGTGTTCTATCCGGGCCTGCAGAGCTTCCCGCAGCGTGATCTGGCGGCGCGCCAGATGGCCTCGGGCGGCGGCATGATGGCGTTCGAGCTGAAGGGCGGTCACGCGGCGGGCGTCGCGATGATGAACCGACTGGCGCTGATCCGCCGCGCCGTGTCGCTGGGTGACGCCGAAACCCTGATCCAACATCCGGCCAGCATGACGCATTCGCCCTACACCCCCGAGGAGCGCGCCGCCGCCGGCATCGGTGAGGGCATGGTGCGTCTGTCGGTCGGCTTGGAGGACGTCGCCGATGTCCTGGCGGACCTTGAGATGGCCTTGGAGCCGCTCAGGATCGCCGAACAGGTCTGAGGCGTGGGGCAGTCGTCGAGGAGGCGCTTTTTCTGCCAGCGACAAGGCTGTCGCCAAGCGCCGCGACGCACGACCTCATTTTGGGTGCGCCGCGCCGTTAACCTTCACTACAAAAATCTTACTTCTGCACGGCCGATTAACTGCGTTGTGCGTTTATCGGCCCATGACGAAGCACGCGTCTGGCGCGGACCATGATCGAAGAGCGGCCGTCCGCATCCAGACCCAAAGGTCCGGCAAAATTCTCTGCGGCGACTTCGCTTGGGACTGCGTGGTCCGTGATTTTTCCAGCCAGGGGGCGCGCGTGCAGATGCTGACAGGGGCCGCACCGACGGGGCGGATCCAGTTGGTGGACCTCGACGCCGGGCTGGCGCATGACGTGACCGTCGCCTGGCAGCGCGAGCGCGAGATCGGGATGCGCATCGTCCGAACCTATGATCTACGCGGGCTGGCTCCAGCGGCCGCCGGAACGGCAAAGCGCATCTGGAAGGCGTCGCGATCGGATGTTGCGACCGGCTGAGGGGCTCTGAGTTGACAACAAAAGGGACCCCGGTCCGCCGACCAAGGTCCCTTTGTCAAATCGTCGGATCAACGCGCCTGCGAAGACCTCAGGCCCCGTCGCGCGAGGCCTCGTCCGCCATGGCGCGGACCAGGTCGAGGACCTGGCGACGGACGCGGCCACGCGCGATGCGCGGGAACACCTCCGCCAGTTCCAGCCCTTCCGGTGTGGTGAGGAATTCCTGCACGACCTTCTCGGCCCGAAGGCTAGCGTCGTCCATCTCCGCTCCGCTCATCGGATCGGCCAGGCCGTCGAAGAAGAACGATACGGGCACCTGCAGGGTCTTGGCGATTTCGTAAAGCTTGCTGGCGCTGACGCGATTGGCGCCACGCTCGTACTTCTGCACCTGTTGGAAGGTCAGCCCCAGGGAGTCGGCTAATTGCTCCTGGCTCACGCCCAGCAATTTGCGGCGCATGCGGACGCGACCGCCAACATGCAAGTCGACCGGGTTGGGGCGTCGGCCTTCGGTTTCTTCGCTCATGTTTTTTCGCCTCCAACGGTTGTCCCGGGAAAATGACACGACCGTTACGCTGGTGGAAGCGAGCCGGCCGTGGCGCGGCGTTACGTCGCGTTGGCGATGCGTCTCCTCCCCCGAGTTCCACGACGCTATCGGCCGGCTGGACGATTCGCCGCCAACCTGAGCTTGCTCGGCGCTCGCCTGGCGCGAGTGGTCGCGAACCGAACCCGCTGGAGCGTTTCGGGTTGAGAGAGCGGTCGATCAACGTGGAACGGGCTTCAGGCGTCCAGGCGCAGCACATCGGTTTTACGAAATGCGCGATCATCCCAGATCCGTCGCGCTTGGCTGCTGGTGTCGTACAAGCGAAACAGCGTTTCCGCCGCGAGGGTCTCGTCCCGCTCCGCGCCGGCGACAAGTTGGGGCGTCATGGCGCGCTTCACCTGCCTCTGAACAGCGGCGAGGTTTCCGAAAGCCATCAGGTCCAGCCCATCGACCTCGTAACCCACGGGCGATTCCCGGCCGATAGCTTCCAGCACCCGGTCCAGCAGATCGCTCGAGACCGCGATCTCCGACCCAGCGACCACGCCGAACGCGTAGGGGCGCGGGATCCCGACCAGCCGGGTCTCGATCGGAGAGTTGAGGATCCCCGGATAGAGCTGCATGTCGATCATGCCCACGAACCGGGTCACGCCGTTCTTCAAGGCCAGCTCGAACGCGGCGGCCCAGCATTCGAACACGCGCTGTCCACGCCCCGGCCCCTTGCGCTGTCGGTAGGCTTCCGTGGTGAAAAGGCGAGTGGCCTCCCAAGCGTCGAGGCCCTTCTTGGGCGTTTCGCCGGGCGCGATCAGATCGGCGAACTTGTCAGCCAGCATGCAACGGTCGTCGGTCGGCCGCAGGCGCAGGCCGACCTCCAACTGCATGTCGTCATCGAAGCCGAGCAGATAGATGGCGCGGTGGTCGTCATAGTCGTCGATCTCTCCGCCATCGAGCACCACCAGATCCACCCAGCCGTTCTTGTCGACGCACTGACGACGGCGCTCCTCGTGCATCGCCCACAGCTGCGGGCCGTAGAGATGACGGTTTTCGGACGTGATGATGTGGATCATGGCTGCCCCCTGGGAACGAGAAAGGCGGGCATTAAGACGCGGCGGTCGGTCCGCCGCCGATAGGCCAAATGGCCTACGCCCGCGGGCGCGCGAGGCTCTTGCCATCCACTGTTCCCGGAGGCAGCCTCGCCGCCATGGACAGCGCCTCGCCCAGCCCGGACACCGAACGCTACACGAGTTTCGCGGCCTTCTATCCGTTTTACATGACCGAGCACGCCAACCCGGTCAGTCGGCGGCTGCACGTGGTGGGGACCAGCCTTGTGATCGTCTGCCTGACCTTGGGCGCGCTTCGAGACTGGCGCTTCTTCGTCGCCGCGCCCCTGATCGGCTATGGCTTCGCCTGGATCGGCCACTTCGTTTTCGAGAAGAACCGTCCGGCGACCTTCAAGTATCCGGTCTACAGCCTGATGGGCGATTTCCGCCTGTGGTTCGAGACGGTCTCGGGGCGGCGGAAGTTCTAGCCTAGAGCCTTTCTCGACCTGATTACGTCAGGCCGTGGGCTCTAGTCTTTTGTTTTGGCGCGTTTTTTTTCACGCGAACGGCGACCGCTTCGCTCGAAAAATGCTCTAGAGTTTGCTGAACAGGCCAAGCTCGCCCGCCTTGAGGACGGCCTCCTGCCGCTTGACCACGCCCAGACGCTTCTTGGCCGCCTCGATGTGGTGATGCACCGTGCGCGGCGAGAGTTCGAGGATGGCGCCGATCTCCCAGTCGGTCTTCCCACGGCTGGCCCAGTAGAGGCACTGAGCCTGACGTTCGGAGATGACGCCGTAGTCCGGATTGTCGTCCTGCAGTTCCCAGTGCTTGAGCATGATGGTGCCAAAGACGGTGGCCAGGCTTTCGATGACCGCGCGTGCGGTCGGGTCGGTGTCGGGCGCCTCGGTGGACATGCGGATCAGCACTTCCTGGCCGGCGGGCCCGAACACTCGGACAACGTAGCCGTCGTTCATCCCAAGGTCGGAGGCTTCGCCCCACATCGACTGCGCGCGCCCGTCACCAAAGGGCTTGGCGTCCGTCCAGGCGAAGGCGTGGCGCAGAACTTGTCGTAGCCGAAAGCCGCGATCGCCTTGGCGAATTCGAGCTCCACCTCTTCCGCCGAGCGCAGGTGAGGGGCCTGGCTCAGGAAGGCCCAGGCCTGTTGTTCCGCCGTGTTCAGCACGCCTGACTCCGTACGCCGACACAGTCAGGCTAGAACCAGATCGCCAGAAAGAAAACGGGGGAGATCGGCGCCGCTGGGCAAGAGCGCTTTAGGTTCAAGTGTGATCGGTTAAACCGCTCGAACGCGCTCTAAGTCTATGAAATGGCGCCTTTTTATCTGATTTAGAGGATTCTATCCAAACTAGGCAGGCTCTAAGCGGCGGCTTCGGCGCTGTCTTCGACGTCGCTGGCCAACAGGTTGTTCAGCACCAGAGCGAGGCGCTCGGGCTTGATCGGCTTCTCGACGACGTCCTGCATGCCGGCGGCCAGATAGGTCTGGACGTCGGCCGGATCGGCGTTGGCGGTCAGGGCGACGATCGGAGCCGAGCCGGAGCGGCCGCCCAACTCGCGGATGGCGCGCGTCGCGGCCACACCGTCCATGCGCGGCATCTTGATGTCCATCAGGATAAGGTCGAAGCGGCCGCTACGCGCCATCTCAACCGCTTCCACGCCGTCGACGGCCTGTTCCGAGGTGCACTCGAACATGTCGCACAGCGCTTCGGCGACCATGCGATTGGTGGCGTTGTCATCGACAATGAGGATGTGCGCCGAGCGGCCCCCGACGGGCTCGGGGATGTCTTGGGTGACGGCTTCGGCGGCGGCCGGGGTCAACGCCAGGGAGAACCCGACGGTGAGGCCCGCGCCGCGATTGGCTTCGGCGACCAGTCGGCCGCCCATCGCCCGAACGACGCGGTGCGCGAGCGCGAGGCCGACGCCCAGCGCCATCTCGCTACGGTCCTGCGCACCGACGGCGCCCAGCGGATCGTTGACGCGGTGGAGCCGATCTTGGGCGTGCCCGCCGGCGTTGTCGCGAAGCTGGCAGTCCAGCAGGATCTCGCCGCCTTCGCAGCGTGCGGAGGCGCGGAGCTCGATCATGCCGCGTCCGGCTGACAGCGCATTCTCGACGAGGATGTCGATCACCTGCAAAAGGCGTTCGCCGTCGATTTCGACGCCGCACTCGGGATCGCCGTTGTAGGAGACGAGAAGGGTGGAGCCGCCTTCGCTGGCGCGGCTGGCCCAGCGGGCTTCGACGGCGTCAGCGAAATCCCGTAGCCGGGTGGGAGCGGGGCTCATGATGAGGCCGCCATTGATCGCGCGATTGAGGTCCACGGCGCGCCCGACCGTTTCGCCCATGTCGCGGCTGGTGTCGCCGATGGCTCGGACGAAGGCGGCGGCGTCCGGCGTCAGGCGTTGCTGCTCAAGGCGTTCGGTGATGGCCAGAACACCGTCAAGATGCGCGCCGATGTCTACGGCCATCCGCTCGACCATGGCCATAGCGTCGCTCGCTTCGCGCTGGCGGCGTCGGTGAGAGGCCAGCAGGGACGCAAGCCCGCCCACGCCGGCGTAGCGTCCGTCGGCGTCGACCGCGACGTAGGCGGTGCGGAAGATCGGAGTCGGGCTGTCGGCGAGCGCGTTGACGAAGGTGTCGGCGTCGATGTCGACGGGCGCCGTACGGGGCTTGGCGTCCATGATCTCGGTGATCGGACGATGGGCCAGAGCGGGCCCCGCGACCCGCATCATGCCTTGCAGAACGTCTCGGTAGACGAGGCCCAAAGGCGCGCCGTCATCGACCACGGCCAGCGCGGCGATGGTCGGATCGGCGTCAAACATCGCCGCCACGGCCGCGCTGGGCATGCCAGGCGCGATGGGCGCGAGAGGTTCGATCAGACGGGAAAGCGTTTCCATACGGCGCTTCGTCAACGGCTTGGGCCTTGCAACTTGCCTTGTCCGCCCTTGCGGAGTCGTTAAGCGGGCGCGGTTCTCATCGCGACGGGCCTTCGAGGCCGGCTCGATAGTGCGCGAGGGCGCGAAAAAAGGGACGGCGGATGATCCGCCGTCCCTCCTTCAGTTTCTCTTCTTTGGGTCTACCAGGATTTGGTGATCGCGATCCCGTAGAGGCGAGGCTCGGCGGTGATCACGTTGGTGAACAGGCCCGAGGTGTCATCGGTGGTGTAGGCGTCGACGATCGGAGTCTTGTCGCCGATGTTCTTGACATAGGCGTCGATGGAGACACCCCACTCGGGTTTCTCGACCTTCAGGGTGATGTTGCCGTTATCCCAGGACTTCAGCTGGTCGTAGGTGGTGTTGTAGACGCGCGCGAACTGCTTGCTCTGGCGGTAGTAGTCGCCGCGCAGCGTGGCCGACCAGCCGCCGGACAGCTCGAACGTGTACTGAGCGCCGACCGAGGTGGTCCAGTGCGGGGAGTTCGGCAGCTCATTGCCGGAAAGATCGGCCGCCGCGCCTTCGATCGAGAAGCCCGAACCGTAGTTGTAGAGCCCGACCCCGTTGGCGAGGAACGCCGCCGTGGCCGCCGGAAGACCCGCGCCGCCGGCGGCGGCCGGAGCCGCCAGGAAGCCTTGATAGGCGGCCGCGCCCGAGCAGGCGAAGGGCAAGGTCGCCCCCGCGCCGGCGCCAAGGATCGTGGCGACGCCGGCGGTGCTGAGCACGCAGTTGGCGCCGACCGACGAGGCGTTCGGACCAACCTTGACCACCGTATAGGCCGCGTTCGACTGGGTGCGGTTCATGGTGTCGATCGAGCTGACGCCAGCGCCGATCTTGGTCTTCAGATAACCGATGTTGGCGTTCAGGCGCAGGTTGCGGACCGGCGACCAGATCGACTCCAATTCGAAGCCGTGGACCTTGGCGTCGACGTTCTCGTTCACCGACGTGCGGTTCACGATCTTCGAGATCTGGTAGCCCTTGTAGTCATACGAGAAGGCGGTCGCGTTGAAGAGCAGGCTGCCGCCCAGCATCGTGTTCTTGGTGCCGACCTCGATCGCGTTGACGAACTCCGGATCGAAGGTCTGCTTGATGCCGATCGAGTTGGCCGGCACGCCGGGGTTGATGCCGCCGCCCTTATAGCCCTTCGAATAGAAGGCGTAGAGCAGGGTGTCGTCGGTGAAGCCCAGGCGGGCCTTGTAGTCGAAGCCGGCGCGACCGGTCGTCTCGTTGAAGCGCGCGCGCTGGTCGGGGTTCGCCGGGTTCAGGGTCAGGCCATAGCCGGGCGCCAGGAGCACGGTCGAGTAGTTCTTGACCGCCTTCTTGTCGCGGGTCTGGCGCAGCCCCAGGGTGAACTTCAGGTCGTCATTGATCTGATAATAGACCTCGCCGAGCAGGGCGTCCGACACCAGATTATAGGGCGTACGGTTGTCATAGTAGTTGTGACCGTCACCGGTCGGGTTGGCCGAGGTGTCGATCCCGATGCAGTTGGCGGTGGTCGCCGGGTTACAGGTCGGGTTGCCCGTCCGGGAGAAGTTCAGGGCCATCGACGACAGAGTCAGCGAATTGCCGATCACGTAGTAGTCGGTGAGCGTTCGATAGGTGAAGTGGATGGCGCCGACCGTAAAGTTCAGCGGACCGTCGAAGGCCGACTGCAGGC
>NCDQ01000611.1 GCA_002280275.1 Caulobacter vibrioides
ATCACGCCCACCGAGATGGCGGCGCCGAACACCAGCACCGGGCCCAGCACCCAGGGCAGGACCTGCCACCAGCCGGTCTGACCCATGTCGTGCAAGCGCTTGGAGTGGATGCAGACGCTGGCGTAGATCGTGGCGATCGACAGCGCCCAGCCGATGAACGGGATCCAGCCGGCCACGACGTTGACGCCCAGCAGGACGAGCCAGCCGATCCAGAACGACTGCCGGCCGATGCGGCCCTCAGGCGACAGGAACAGGGTCTTCCAATCCATCTCTTGGTCTCCAATCTCGATCCCTAACCTAGGGACCGATCGCCCGCGCATGAAGTGAAAAGCGGGTCATGACGTCGTCTTAATGGGTTCGGCCGCGAACGGCTCCGCTTTTCCGCAAACCTTTTCACGACTTTCCAGAAGGATCGCTTGATGAGCGAGTTCCATGAGGCGCGCCTGCCCGCGCGCCTGGCGTTCGGCTGCACTGGCGGCGTCGAGCGGCGGACCGACGTGGTGACCCTGGCCTCGGGCCATGAGCGGCGCACCAGCCCCTGGACCCAGAGCCGCCGCCGCTATCTGATCGCGACGGCCCCGCGTCCGCTGGACGAGATCGCCGAGCTGGTCGCCTTCTTCGAGGCGCGGCGCGGGCGCTTGCACGGCTTCCGCTTCCGCGACCCGGCCGACTTCAAGTCCAGCGCCCCCTCGGCCCAGCCCTCGGCCGGCGACCAGCCGCTGGGAAACGGCGACGGCGTCCGCAAGACCTTTCAATTGCGCAAGACCTATGGCGCGGGCGCGCAGGCGGTGGTTCGCACCATCGCCAAGCCGGTCGCCGGCACGGTGACGGTGGCGGTGGCGGGCGTCGCCCTGGCGCCGGGGGCCTTCGCCGTGGATGTCACGACGGGCCTCGTCACCTTGAACACTGCGCCGGCCGCCGGGGCGGCGGTGTCGGCCGGGTTCGCGTTCGACACGCCGGTGCGCTTTGATCTCGACCGGCTGGACGTGACCCTGGAGGGCTTCGCCGCCGCCCGCGTCACCGCCTGTTCGCTGGTCGAGGTGCTGGTCTGATGCGCGCCTTGCCCGAAGGCCTGGACGAGGCCCGCCTGTGTCACGCCTGGATCCTGACCCGCGCCGACGGAACGCGTCTGGGCTTCACTGATCATGACCGCGACCTCGTCGTCGACGGCGTGACCTGCCGGGCCGGCGGCGGCTGGAGTCCTGGCGCGGCCGAGAGCGGCGTCGGCTATGCGCCGGGCCAGAGCGCGGTGCTGGGCGTGCTGGACGATACGGGCATCACGCCGGCGGACCTCGTCGCCGGTCTCTATGACGGCGCG
>NCDQ01000612.1 GCA_002280275.1 Caulobacter vibrioides
AGGCCGACCCCGCAATCGGCGGCGACGGCGCCCGGCGACTGATCGTCCCGGGCAAGGCTCTCGACCACCGCCTCATATCCACTCACATGGGCGGCCACATAGGCGCGATCCACAGCCCCGCGGGCCATCAGATTGGCCAGCAAGCCGTTCCACAGCCGCACGTCAGTCTGCGGCGCCAGGGCCAGGTGCAGGTCGGCCACCTCGGCGGTGTCGGTGCGGCGGGGATCGATCACCACGTGCCGCTGGCCGCGGCCCCGGGCCGCCTCCATGCGCCGGAACAGCACCGGATGGGTCCAGGCGGCGTTATGGCCGGAGAAGACCACGAGGTCGGCCAGGTCCAGATCTTCATAGCAGCCCGGCACCAGATCAGCGCCGAAGGCGGCCTTGTGCGCCGCCACAGCCGATGCCATGCAAAGCCTTGAATTGGTGTCGATATTCGCCGACCCAATAAACCCCTTCATGAGCTTGTTGGCGGCGTAATAGTCCTCCGTCAGAAGCTGTCCCGAGACGTAGAAGGCCACCGAGTCCGGGCCGTGCCGGGCGATGGTTTCGGAGAACCGTCGCGCCACCAGCCGGATCGCCTCGGTCCAGGAAACCTCGCGCCCGCCGATCTCAGGCGCCAACAGCCGACCCTCAAGCCCCACAGTGTCGGCAAGCGCCGTCCCCTTCGAGCACAGGCGCCCGAGATTGGCGGGATGGTCGGCGTCGCCCTGGACCGCTAGCGAACGTCGCTCGCCCCCGGCCGTGACCCCACAGCCGACGCCGCAATATGGGCAGGTGGTGCGCGTCGCGGCCATGGACGCCTCAGCTCCGCGCCAGACCGATGAAAAGCCGCCCCTCACGCACCTCCAGCGGCACGACAGGGGCGCAGCCCTTACCGGCGTCAGCGCCCATGGACTCCCCCGTGGCCAGGTCGATCACCCGCCCGTGCAGCGGACAGGTGACCGAAGCCCCGTGAACAATGCCCTGACTTAACGGGCCGCCCTTGTGGGGACAGGCGTCCATCAGGGCGAAGACCTGGCCATCACCCGTGCGGAAGATGGCGATCTCCCCCTGCGGTCCCTTCAGTCGGCGCGCGCCTCGGCGGGGAATGTCGGTGTCGGCGCCGACGTCGATCCAGGTGATCTGGGGGTCTTTGACCAGGGCGTTCATGCGATTTCGAACTCCAGACGGCGGCTAAGGGGGTTAAACTCGTCGGCATGGCGACCGGCGACCCGCTCGGCCCAGGGATCGGTGCGCGCAAAGCGCTGTGAGTAGGTGAAGCGGTCGTAGAGGGCCCTGCGGGTCTCCAGATCCTCGATCTGAGAGCGGATGGTTT
>NCDQ01000613.1 GCA_002280275.1 Caulobacter vibrioides
CTGCCGAGGAGCCGGTGGGCGCGGCGCTTCAGCCACTCGTAGATCGCGCCCGCGATGTGGCCGCCGTCCAGCGGCAGCAACGGGACAGGCTCCATGCGCAACGCGGTCCTGGCTGTCTTAACCAGCGTGATGTCCTGCGCGGGCGCCGCGCTGGTCCCCGCGATCCCCGCCATGGCGCAGGCCGCGCCCGCCGCAGCGCTCACCAGCGAGCGCTTGTCGGACGCAGCGATCCGCAAGGTGCTGGTCCAGCGAGTCGATATCGATAAGCAATCCGCCGGCATGTTGGTTGGGGTGATCGACCAGACGGGGCGGCGGGTCATCGTCTACGGCGTACGCGACTTGAAGACGGGGCGTCCCGTCGACGGCGAGACTCTGTTTGAGATCGGCTCGGTGACCAAGGCCTTCACCGGCCTGCTGCTGGCCGACATGGTCGAGCGGGGCGAGGTCAAGCTTGACGATCCCGTCGTCAAATACCTGCCGCCGGGCGCGGTCGTTCCTGAACGCAACGGCAAGGCCATCACGCTGCTGGACTTGGCCACGCACACGTCGGGCCTTCCGCGCCTGCCGGACAACATGGCGATGGCTGATCCCAGCAACCCCTATGCTGACTATACGGAGGCCCAACTCGACACCTTCCTGAAAGGTTATGTGCTGACGCGGGACATCGGTGCGACCTATGAATATTCGAACCTCGGCGTCGGCCTGCTGGGCCGGGCGCTGGCCCTTCGCGCCGGCGGTGACTACGAGACGGTCCTGAGCCAACGGGTGCTGAAGCCGCTGGGACTTTCCAGCACGGCAATCACCTTGGCGCCATCCTTGGCCAGACGGTTTTCGACAGGTCATACCGCAGACTTGGCCGAGACGCCGCACTGGGACCTGCCGTCTCTGGCCGGGGCGGGCGGCCTACGCTCTTCGGCCGAAGACCTTCTGACCCTGCTGGCCGCCGAGCTCGGCTATGTCGACACGCCACTGAAGATCGCCATGGCCGCTCAGCTCAAACCGCGCCGTCCCGTCAGTGACAAGGTGCAGGTGGCTTTGGGCTGGCATATCGGTGCGACGCCCGACGGTGAAATCGTCAGCCACGGCGGCGGCACGATGGGCTTTCAGAGTTTCGTCGGCTTTGACCGCAAGACCGGGCTCGGCGTCGTCGTGCTGAACAATACCGCCAGCCCGATCGGGATCGAGGATCTGGGCCTGCACCTGCTGACAGGAACGCCCTTGAAGGCCGCGCCAAAGGCGCGCGTGGCAAAAACCCTGGCGCCGGCCGTGCTTGACGGCATGACGGGCCGCTACGCGCTCGCGCGCTGGCAGCGCGAC
>NCDQ01000614.1 GCA_002280275.1 Caulobacter vibrioides
GGCGAGCACCGATCAGAGCGTGCGCGCCGTTCCGGGCGAGGGCCAAGACGTCCCCATTTGGATTCTAGGCTCCTCGACCTGGGGCGCGCAGTTGGCTGCTGCGCTGGGTCTGCCCTACGCATTCGCCGCGCACTTCGCGCCTGATGCTCTGCTTGAGGCCTTGGCGCTGTATCGCCGCCACTTCAAGCCGTCGGACGCGTTGCAGCGGCCCCACGCCATGGTGTGCATCGGCGTTTGCGCCGCCGATACGGATGAGGAAGCCAAGCGGCTGTCGACGTCGACCCAGCAACAGTTCCTCGCCTTGCGCCGGGGACGACCGGGCCTGTTGCCGCCGCCGGTCGACGATATTCGCGACCATGCCTCTCCGGCGGAGTTGGCCGGCTTGGACCATACGCTGCAGTATGCCGCCATCGGCTCGGCCGAGACCGTAAAGCGCAAGATCGATCAGGTTCTGGAGATGACGGGCGCAGACGAGATTATGGCCGCGGCCCAGATTCACGATCACCAGGCGCGAAAGCGCAGCTACGAAATTCTGGCGTCTATCCGCAGCTAGTGCGCAACATGGGCGGAAACGCTCTCAAAGGCGCGCCGTCCGGTGAGTCGGCCATAGATCGCGCAAAGCTCGGTGAAAACCGTATCCCAGCCGTGCCGCGTCACCGCGCGATAGCGCGCTGCGTCGCCGAGAACGCCCACATCGCGTGCGAACAAGGCCTCGATGGCCTCCGCGAACGCAGCCGCCTCCGACGCCTGGGCCAACTGGCCAACGTCCTCGTCGACCGACTCCGCCACCCCACCGGCCGAAACGCCCACCACCGGCAGGCCGCACGCCATGGCCTCGAGCACGATCAAGCCAAACGGCTCGTTGTCATTGGCGTGAACAAAGGCGTCGCAGCTGGCGAGGATGGAGGCCAACGCGACGGGATCTCGTACATAGTCGATGCACAGCGTGCGATCACTGACCGGAGCCCCGCCCCCGGCGCCAACGAACAGCAACCTGTAGGGATCGCCGAGCCGTTCGACGGCCGCGACCAGCACATCGAGTCTCTTCTCCCTGGCCGGGCGGCCGGCGAACACCAAAAGCCGCTCTTTCGCCGCCAAGCCCAGACGACGCCTTAGACCCTCACGATCCGCGCGTTCCGGGTGGAAGGTGCTGGTGTCGACCCCAAGCGGGAGACCGATCGCATCGTGCACGCCCGCCTCGATCAACCGGCCGGCGATAAACCGGCTGGGCGCCACCGCTTGGTCAAACTGTTTGTAGATCGCCGCCCATCGCTTCTGCACCGGCCTTTCGGCCCAATCGCCGATATGAAGCGC
>NCDQ01000615.1 GCA_002280275.1 Caulobacter vibrioides
TGCCGAAGCGCGAGGCCAGGCGCTTGGCCTGGCGCGCTCTGCGCGCATCTCATAAAATGGGCGCTGCATGCAGTACCGTAATGGCGACCACTCGTTAGAGTTGACGGATGCGATATTTCACCATCACTCTGCCTAAAGCATGAACCCGCGAACCGTCGGTTTGCGGAGGTTCGGAGGGGATTGGGCATGATCTCGGTTTATATCTACACCGTCGCCGCGGCCGCTACGGTCCTGGCCTGTGGCTATGCATGGCTTCGCGGGGGACGTGTCGAGAAGTCCGTCGCCGCTACCCTGTTCTTCGCGACCTTCTTCGCCAGCGTGATTTTGAAAGTGGCTGAAGGAGCGCACTCCTCTGGTCTTTCATTGGCGATGGACGCGCTTTTTGGGCTCTACTTCCTGCACCTGGCCATGCGCTATCCCAAGGGGTGGCTGATCGGTGAGATGTTGCTGATGGCTGTCCAATTCGGATTCCAATCGGGACTGGAGATCGGAATGATTTCCAGGCTTCAATACGCCGTTGGCAATAACCTGGTGACCCTTGGGACCCTCGTCCTGCTGGTCTATGGGACCTATCAGGCTTCCAAGCTGGGTCCCGCCTCTGACAGCGCCACGCCGACCACGGCTCCCGTCTGAAACCCAGCCGCAGCTGGTGTTTACATCTGTCTGCTTGATGTAAACATCGGCTTCAGCCGGGCCCTTCGGAACCGTCGCCAAAGGCGCCCGGCGGAAGCCCCCATAGATCAGGGTCGCAGGTCACGGGCGCACGATAGGTTTCGTCCAAGGCGATGGCGACGAGGTCAGGCCTTGCGGCTGTTGCCGGGTAGGCCGTTCCCAGCATCGCCATTTCGCGAACCGTGAAGCCCATGGTGATTGTCCTGCCCGACTTGGCTTCGCGCTGCTCGATTTGGCGAAATCGGCTCAGGAAGTAATCAAGCAGGGTGCGGTAGCCGGACGATTTCAGGAAAATGCAGGCCATGCACGATAGGCGGCTCCAATTTAGCCAATAGGCCAGATGGGGCACGATGCCGTGTTGACGAAGGATCTCCCAGACCTCGGCCTCTGACCACCCGTGGATGATCCGAAGTGTGTCGACGTGGCGCTTTTTGACCTTCCGCGCGTCGGCTCGGTGGATTTCGAACACCTCGTAGGTGGCGCGCCCAGGACTCTCCTGAGCGCGGCAGCCGTCGATCACGAGGGTTCTGGCTCCTTCAAAACGCACCTGGTTGCGGAGCACCGCGTCGAGGACGTCGATTTTCATCGAAGGGCTGCAGTAGCGGGTTCGAAGGCTGTTGGTCTTCTGGGGGAAGAGGCC
>NCDQ01000616.1 GCA_002280275.1 Caulobacter vibrioides
GGGAAGGGCGCGAGATGAGTCGAGTTCTGGTGATCGGGGCGGGCGGCGTGGGATCGGTGGCGGTCCACAAGATGGCCATGTCCCCTGAGATCTTCAGCCACATTACGCTGGCCAGCCGCACCAAGGCCAAGTGCGACGCCATTGCGGAATCGGTGAAGGCCCGCACCGGCGTGGTGGTGGAGACCGCCGCCCTGGACGCCGACGACATCGCCGCCACCACGGCCCTGATCCAGAAGGTGAAGCCCGTCCTCGTGGTGAACCTGGCCCTGCCCTATCAGGACCTGGCGATCATGGAGGCCTGTCTGGCGGCGGGCGTGAACTATCTCGACACCGCCAATTACGAGCCGAAGGACGAGGCCAAGTTCGAATACAGCTGGCAGTGGGCCTATCAGGACCGATTCAAGGAGGCCGGGCTCATGGCGCTGCTGGGCTGCGGCTTTGATCCCGGCGTGACCTCGGTGTTCACCACCTACACCGCCAAGCACCTGCTGGATTCCATCGAGACCCTGGACATCCTCGACTGCAATGGCGGCGACCACGGCCACCCCTTCGCCACCAATTTCAATCCTGAGATCAATCTGCGCGAAGTGACCGCGCCCTCGCGGCACTGGGAGAACGGCCAGTGGGTCGAGGGGCCGGCCCTGGCGCATAAGCAGGTGTTCGACTTCGACCAGGTCGGCGAAAAGAACATGTACCTCATGTACCATGAGGAGCTGGAGTCGCTGGCCAAATTCTATCCTGAAATCAAGCGCATCCGCTTCTGGATGACCTTCGGCGACGCCTATCTCAAGCACCTCGACGTGCTGGGCAATGTGGGCATGCTGCGCATCGATCCGGTGATGTTCGAGGGCCGCGAGATCATCCCGCTGCAGTTCCTGAAGGCGCTCTTGCCCGAGCCGGCTTCGCTCGGCCCGCGCACAAAGGGCAAGACCAATATCGGCACCATCGCCACGGGTCTGAAGGACGGGGTCCAGAAGACCATCTACATCAACAATGTCTGCGACCACGAAGAGGCCTATGCCGAGACCGGCAGCCAGGCGGTCAGCTACACCACCGGCGTCCCGGCCATGATCGGCGCGGCCCTGATGGTGCAGGGCGTCTATTCCGGCGCTGGCGTCTTCAACATGGAGCAGATGGACCCTGATCCGTTCATGGACATGCTGAACAAGCACGGCCTGCCCTGGAAGATGCGGGAGCTGGCCGCTCCCCTGGACTTCTAGAGCGCCATGGAGACCAAGGCCGGCGGCGCCGGCGCGTTCGCCCGTTTCGACCTCGCCCGCGTTCCGTCCCCCTGTTTCGTGGTGGATGAGG
>NCDQ01000617.1 GCA_002280275.1 Caulobacter vibrioides
TGCAATCTGCGAACGGCGGTCATGGTCGCCGGCATCGCAATGCTGGTCGCCGGTCCCGCCTGGGCCGCCGGCGGTGGCACCGCCATGCCCTGGGAGACGCCGCTGGAGACGATCATGCAGTCGCTGTCCGGGCCGGTGGCCAAGGCGGTCGGCATCATCGCCATCGTACTGACCGGCCTGGGCTTCGCCTTCTCAGAGGGCGGCTCGGTCTTGCGCCGCGGTATCGGCATCGTCTTCGGCCTGGCCATCGCCTTCACCGCAACGACCTTCATCACGTCGTTCTTCAACATGACCGCCGGAGCGGCATTCTGATGGGCTCGCTTGTGGATGGGTTCGAGATCGGGTTCCACAGCTCGCTCGCCGAGCCGGTGACCATCGCCGGCGTGCCGCGAATGATCGCGGTCCTCAACGGCACGCTCACCGCCGTTCTTGCGCTCGGCCTCCAGGTTCCGTTGATCGGCGTGCCCCTCGGCCTCGCGATCCATGCCGTCTGTTACTGGCTCAACAAACGCGACCCCTACTTCTTCGACGCCCTTGGGCGGCACATTCGTCAGCGACCGTATCTGGACGCCTGATGGCTGAACGCACCTCCCCTCCCCCGTCCCTACGTCCGGACTCGCCGCCTCGGCGATGGGCGCAGGTCTGCTGACCGCAAGGCCTTGAGGCCCCGATGTTTTACCTGCGTGAATACCGGCCCAAAGCCGACCGCCTCTTCGATCACCTGCCGTGGGTGGCGCTCATCGGGCCGGGCCTCCTGCTCAACAAGGATGGCAGTTTCCAGAAGACGCTCGCGTTCCGCGGTCCCGATCTGGCCAGCTCCACGGAAGCGGGCTTGGTGGCGGTTCGGGCCCAACTGAACAACGCGCTGCGCCGGCTCGGATCGCGCTGGTGTCTTCACATCGAGGCGCTCCGCGCTGCCTCCCAGGATTATCCTTCCAGCAGCTTCCCGGATCCGGTCTCGGACCTGATCGACAACGAGCGCCGCGACGCCTTCGAGTCCCAGGAGCGCCATTTCGAGAGCCGCTACTTCCTCACCTTCACCTACTTGCCGCCAGAGGAGGCGGTGAGCACGGCCGAGAGCCTGCTTCTCGAAAACGCCCCCTCCGGTCGCGGCGCGTCGGGCATGTACCGCGCCGCGCTGAACGACTTCCAGGGCACGGTCCGCCAGATCGCCGACATCCTGACGGCCATCATGCCGGAGGTCCGCGAGCTCAGCGACGATGAGACCCTGACCTACCTGCACGGCTGCATCTCGACGAAGCGCCACTATGTCCGCGCACCGGAAACACCGGCCTATCTCGACGCCT
>NCDQ01000618.1 GCA_002280275.1 Caulobacter vibrioides
GTCAGCGACACCCAGGGAGCGGACGGCGCAGGCGGCGCGCCACTGCATCCGATGCTGGAGCGTTCCATCGAGGTGCTGGGCGACCGCTGGACCGCCCATCTGGTCGCCGCCAGCTTCTACGGCCTGACCCGCTTCAAGGATCTGCAGGCCGAGCTGAAAGTGGCCAGCAACATCCTCACCGACCGGCTGTCACGCCTGGTCGAGCGCGGCATGCTGGAAAAGCACCTCTACCAGACCCGCCCCGAACGCTGGGAATACAGGCTGACCCGCGAAGGCCGCGACTTCTTCCCCCTGATCGCCGCCCTGATGGCCTGGGGCGATCGCTGGCTCTCGGGCGAGGCCGGCCCGCCGGAAATCCTCACCCACGTCTGCGGGGCGCGGCTGGTTCCTGTGGTGCGCTGCGGAGCCTGCGACGGGGCGGTGGATGTACGGACGACGACTCTTTCTTAGCGCTCACGACTACCGCTAGCTCTGGATTTCTACTCGCCGAAAAATCCTTCATCGATACCCTTGATCTCGACGACATCACGAACCAGAACGCCCACAGAATGGCGGACCATCAGCTCGGCAAGTCGCTCACCGTCGATGAGCACAACGTGGGTGGTCGAATGGCGGGCGTGCTCCAGCGCCTGTTTGGTGAAGCTGGAGGCCGTGACGAACAGACCCTTGCTGGCCCGCTTGATGTTAAGCGCGCCGATGAAGCTGTTGATGGCATCCGGGCCGACCGTGTTGCCCTCCTTGTAGCGCTTGGCCTGAATGTAGACCCGGTCAAGGCCCAGCGGGTCTTGGTGGACGACGCCGTCCACGCCGCCATCGCCCGAGCCCCCCAGCGCCTGAGCCATTTCCTCGCGCCCTTGTCCGTAGCCCATGCGGACCAGTAGAAAGATGATCAGCGCCTCAAAGTCGCCGGGCGTCATCTCGCGAACACGGTCCAGGATCTCTGCCTTAAGGCTGGCCTCAAGCTCACGGCGAGCAGCTTCGACGCGCTCCTCCGGCGTGGCAGAGACGGACGCAATCAAGGGCGATGCGGTGGCCACCTCGCCGGCCGATCGGTCCGCAGTATCGTCTTGGCCTGGCGGTCCGAGCCGCCAGGCGACGAAGGCTGGATACTGGTTCAATACGTCGTTGTTGATCGCAGGTAACCCTTTCGCGAGAAGGGCCTGGCCTTCCGGCGTCGCCTGGAACTGCCCTCGCTTGGTGGACTCGAAGAGCCCTGCCCGCGTCATGTACTGTTTGGCCCAGTGCAGGCGATTGTGGAACGTAGCCTGCCGGCCACTGGGCAGTCGCTCCGCTAGCTGCGCTTCG
>NCDQ01000147.1 GCA_002280275.1 Caulobacter vibrioides
CAGGCCGGTCATCATGGCGTGGTCCTGATTGTTGTATTTGTGCATGCCGTTGCGCCCCACCAGGTGCAGGCCCGGGAAGTGCATCTTCAGGTCCAGCCGGACCATCTTCACGTGCTCGGCGTAGGCGTCGTCATAGACCGGATAGGCCTTGTGCTGGCGCACCACGCAGGCGTCGTAGACGTCCGCCGACTCCATCAGACCGATTTTACCGATCTCGCGCTTGGCCTGAGCGACCAGGTCCTCATCCGAGGTGGTCCAGAGGCCGTCGCCCTCGAAGCAGAAATACTCCAGCCCCAGACAGGTCGAGACGCCGTCCGGGATCATCTCCGGCGACCACGAGCGGAAGTTCTGCACGCGGCCGACCTTCACCGACGGGTCGTGGATGTAGATCCAGTTGTCCGGCAGCTCCTTCTGCGGCTTGCCGATCAGCACCACGGTGATGAAGTCGCGGTACATCAGCTCGCCGGCGTGGAAGACGCTGATCGGGGTCGGGCTGATCGACTGCATCAGCTCGCGGATCGGTGCGGACGAGACGACGTTGTCGGCCGTGTAGATCTCCTTGCGGCCATCCGCGCAGGTGACCGCGACGGTCCAGATCTTGGCCATCTTGTCATAGTGCAGGCCGTCGACCTTGCGGCCCATGCGGACGTCGCCGCCCAGGGCCATGACCTTGTCGGCGCAGGCCTCCCACATCATGCCGGGGCCCTTGCGGGGATAGCGGAAGCTCTCGATCAGGGTCTTGGGTCCGCCCTCGGCCGCCTTGCCGCGCAGGCCCAGCGAGCGCTTGACGCCGTCGATGATCGCCGCGCCCAGGTCCAGGCCCTTGATCCGCTGGCTGGCCCAGTCGGCCGAAATCTCGTCGCAGCTCATGCCCCACACCTTCTCGGTGTAGGTCTTGAAGAAGATCGAGAACAGCTTCTCGCCGAACTGGTTGCGCACCCACTGGTGGAAGGTGGTCGGGGCCGCGATCGGGTTCAGCTTGGCCCAGCCGAACGAGGCCATGCACTTGGCGGCCGTCAAGACGCCCAGATTGGCCAGGGCCTCGAAGGCCTTCAGCGGATAGGCGTAGAACTTCTCGCGGTAATAGATGCGCGACAGGCGCGGCCGGTCGATGAAGTCATCAGGCAGGATCTCGTTCCAGAGGTCGACGATCTCCTTGCTCTTGGAGAAGAACCGGTGACCGCCGATGTCGAACTTGAAGCCTTTGTAGTCGACGGTCCGACTGATGCCGCCGACATAGGTCGCGTCCATCTCCAGCACGGTCACGCCGCGCCCGGCCTTGGCCAGGGTATAGGCGGTGGTCAGGCCGGCCGGACCGGCCCCGATCACCAGGGTTTCCACGTGCTGGCCCATGCGGCCCCCTCCAATCCCATTCCAGTACAGGATGGCCCGGGATGGTTAAGGCGATGTACTCACGCGTGGTGAATCTCGGTTAATCGCCGCAGCGAGACGATTGGTCGCGGGCCACAGAGCTCCAATCCTCCCCCAGCGGGGGAGGTGTCGGCGCAGCCGACGGAGGGGGGGAAGTCCTGCCGCCCCCCGCCTCTGCCCCCTCCGGCGCTTCGCGCCACCTCCCCCGCTGGGGGGAGGATTACGACCTACCGATACCCCAACAGTTCCCGCAGACCCGGCGCATGGAAGTCCACCACCCGCTTGTGGGTGTCTGACAAAACCTTGGGCACCTCGACCGTGACCTTGAGGTTCTCGCGGGCGGTGCGGCTTTCCTTGGGGTCGGCGCCGGCCTCGACCCGCTCGCGCCAATCGCTGGGCAGGTCCAGGCCGCAGTCGGCCAGGAGTTGACGGAAGAAAGCCTCGGCGCGCTTGGAACCGAGATCCTTCAGGTTCTCGACGATGTCCTCGTAACGCACCACCACGGCGCTTGAGCCCATCCAGGCCACGGCGTTCATGCTGAAGACGTCCTTCAGGTCCGGCACGCGGCCGTGGGCGCCCAGGATCATCATCATGATGACGTCCTCAACCGCCGCGCCGCCGTTCTTGATGTGCTCGAGGTTTCCCTGGAACTCGTCGGACAGATAGAACCGCGCCCGCGCCAGAACCCAGTCATAGGGATCGCGCACCAGGACGATGTGGCGGGTGTCGCGCAAAGCCACCGCCGCCTCGTCCGAGAACAGCATGTGCCCCCAGCTGATCATCGGCTTGTCGGGCAGGAAGGCGTCGCGGCTGCGCGACAACAAGGCGTGCTGGATGTACTCGCGCCGCCAGTGCTGATCGGGGTGCACGAACATCCGCAAGATGTTGCGGATCAGGTGCGTGCCGGCCTTGGGGACGCTATTGAGGAACACCGATTGGGTCAGCCGCGCGCGTTCGAAACGCTGGCCGATCTCGTCGAGATTGTCGGGCTTGCCCCGGATGATGGCGTTCACGCGAACAGTTTCCTTGAAACAAAAACGGCGGCGACCAGAAGGCCGCCGCCGCCATGTTAGCCCGTTGGGCTAAGACTAGAAGCGGGTCGAAATGTTCACGAACACCCGACGCCCCAGATAGTCGTACTGCGAGGCGAACACCGAACCGCCCACCGTGCTGTACTCACCCTGGCCCGGCGTGACCGCCGGCGGGGTTTCGTTGAAGACGTTCGAGACGCCCCCCAGGATGGTGAAGCCGTCGAACTTCTTCTGCAGCGACAGGTTGTGATAGGCCGTGAACTCGGTGTGGACCTTGTAGAAGGTCGTGCCCGCCGTGTTTTGCGTCGGCTCGGTTTCGGCGTCGGACGCCTTGCCGATCATGTTAATGCCCCAGAACGCCGTCCAGTCGTCCTTGGTGAAGCGGAAGTTCAGACGACCGGTCCAGTCGGGATCGCCGACGAAGCCGTTGTTGTCTTCGACCGTATCGGCGAACAGCGCGATCGTGTCCTTCAGCTGCCACGTCGACTGCAGGTCGACGTTCATCTTCACATCCCAGGGCAGTTGCTGGCCGTAGCTGACCGTCAGGTCGATGCCACGGTTCACCTGCTCGGCGATGTTGATGTAGTTGTTGGTGACGTTGTTGATCAGGTTCGACGCGTTGCGGGTGAACAGCTTGCAGAGCGAGTCGTTCGGGAAATTGTCCGAGGTGTAGCAACCCCGCACGATGTTCGACGCGCCCAGACGACGGATTTCGCCGTCGATCTTGATGTCGAAATAGTCCACCGCGACCTGGAGGTCGGCGAACGTCGGCGACCAGATCACACCGTAGGTGACAGCCTTGGAGGTTTCGGCCTCCAGGCTGCCCTTGCCGCCCGACGAGGTGATCGTCGCCGAAGAACCGGCGCCCGAGTGGGTTCCCGGCACGCCGGCGGCGCGGCAGTTGTCCGCCACCTTCTGGGTGGTCAGGCCCTGGGCCAGGTTAGCCTCCCAGCGGATGCAGGGGTCGATCGTACGCTGGCTGGCGAAGCTGGTCTCGGCGTTCTTGTACAGCTCGAACAGCGCCGGGGCGCGGAACGAGGTGCCCTGCGTGGCGCGCAGACGAACCGACGGGATGATCTGCCAGTTCAGGCCGATCTTGTAGGTGTCCTGCTCGCCATAGGAGTTGATCTTGGTGTGACGGCCCGAGACCGACAGGTCGACCCGCTGCGCCAGGAACACGTCGCGCAGCACCGGAATGCTCAGCTCACCGTAGACTTCGCGCGCCAGGTCGTCGCCTTTGGTGACGCCAGCGCCCGACGAGCCCCAAGCGTTGCCGGCCAGAGTGATCGGCCCGGGCGTGTCATGGATCGAGTCCTTGCGGTAGTGGAAGCCCACCGCCGCGCCGACCGAACCCGCCGGAAGGCGGAACAAATCGCCCGACATCGAGCCTTCGATCACCAACTGCTTGTAGGTGGTCTCACCGGCTTCGTTGGCGAACAGGAAGTCCTCCTCAGCGGCGGTGTACTTGCCGGCCAGGAAGTCCGGCGTGACCCAGCTGACATCGACGCAGGGCTTCTTGCTGATCGGCGTAGTCTGACCGACGCACGAGCCGGTGCGGAACGCGCCGATGTCGACGGCGTCCTTCAGGATCACGTCCTGGGTGTAGACGCCCTTGTTGTGGCTGTACTGGGCGAAGACATCCCAATCCCAGCCCTTCAGGAAGTTCACGTCGCCGAAGTCGCCGCGCAGGCCGCCGACATAGCGCTGGTAGTCGACCTTCTGGCCCGACTTGTTGCGATTGGTGACCGGGGTCGGCGACAGGATGTAGTCGCCCGTAAAGCCGGCCGAGAAGGGATCATAGTCGCCGGTATAGAAGTATGACCAGAACTGACGGTAGTCATTGGTCTTGGTGGCGCGGCGGTTCAGCAGGATCTCGCCATAGGCTTCGATGCTGTTGGTGATCTCGTAGGCGCCTTGGGCGAAGACCGTCGAGCGCTCAGTGCGCGGGGTCAGCGAAGAGGCCAGGTTGAACGGGCTATTGTAGTCCAGAACGCCCATGTCCGGGTTGGCCGGATCGCCGCTGTGACCGACCACGAAGAAGCCCGCCGGCATGCCCGGATAGTTGGCTTGCTCACCAGCCGGATAGCGCGGGATCAGGCCGGCGATCTTGCCGGTGTAGTCGTACTGCAGCTTGCCGTCGAGGCCGGCGAAGTTGAAGTCGTAGAGCCAGATTTGATCGTATAGCAGGTCGCGGCACTGGATCTGGCCCGTGCGCGGGTCGATGGTGTCCTTGCGCTTGCCTTGGGCGTCGAAGATGTACTGGCGGCCGCACGACGTGAACGGGCGTTGGCCCTTCGTTTGCTCGGCGCGCTTGTTGTACTCGTACGCCATGCTGAAGAAGCCGCGGTCGAAGCTCTTGGCCCAGGCCGCGCTGGCGCGGAACTCCTCGCCGCCATGCTTCTGGGGCTGGCTGTAGAACATGTCGAGATCGACGCCGTCGGTGTTGCGCTTGGTGATGATGTTCACCACGCCGGCGACCGCGTCCGAACCGTAGATCGACGAGGCGCCGTCCTTCAGGATGTCGATGCGCTCGGTGATCGCCATCGGCAGCACGTTCAGGTCGAAGGCCGAGACCCCGCCCCGTACGCCGGCCGGACCAGCGCGACGGCCGTTCAGCAGCACCAGGGTGCGGTTTGCGCCCAGGCCACGCAGCGAGATCGTCTCGGCGCCCGGACCACCATCGGTGATGAAGGCGCTGGAGATGGCGGCGTTGATCTGCGGCGAACCCGACGCGATCGTCGCCGACTGCAGCAGCGCGCCGGTCGAGCCGATACCTTGCAGACGGCCCTGCTCCGCCGTGATCACCTGGACCGGATCGGGGCTGTTGAACTCGTTGCGCTTGATTCGCGAGCCGGTGACGACGACGGCCTCGACTTCGGTCGCGGGCGCTTGGGCCGGCTCGGTCGTCTGGGCTACGGCCGGAAAGGCTGCGCCGACCGCCAGGCCCGCGATAATCGTCGACGCCAGAAGGTGTCTGCGTTGGGTGAACATGAAATAACTGCCTCAGATTGCGGATACGCGGTCACGCCTTCCCACCAAGCCCCCTTGGCGCGGCGACCCCGCTTGTCCCTAACCAAGCGGCTTTGTTAAATAACCGCAATGTTGGCGTCGTGTTACGGTCGCATTTCCCGCCAACTGTGGCTTTCGCCACTCAGTTTTCGCGCAAACTGACCCGCGTTACGTCAATATCCACCCGAGCGCCGGCCATGCTGTAGCGCCGCGACGCGAAACGTCCAAAGCTCGGCGAACAGGCGCGCTCGGGAGCCTCCGCGACGCGATGGGCTCGACAGAACTGGAACCGACGTCACCCTTCGGCGGTCGAGGCGAAGCGCTTAGCTTGAGCGATCCACGCGTCGCGCTCGGCCCGGCCCTTGAGATTCAGCAGCTGGTCGATCGACGCCAGTTCGTCAGGCGACCAGGCTGCGATCTGGCTGAAGCGCGTCACCCCCAGCTCGGCCAGCGAGGTGGCAAGCTTGGGGCCGATGCCGACCAGCCGGGTGAGGTCGTCGACGGCGCCTCGGCGACGGGCTCCAGCACGGCTTCGACGACCGGTTCCGGCGGGGCCTCGAGCACGGCCTCGGCCTCCAAGGCCGGCGCCACGGGTTCGGGCGCGAAGGCGATCAGCGCTTCGAGATTGACGGCCTCGCGCCAGCGCGACGCCCACCACCAATAGGCGGCGCCGGCGGCGGCCGCGCCGCCGAACATCAGCCACAGCGGCGAGGCCGCGCCCACCGCCACATGCGGCGCGGTCTGCGGCTCGACCTTGTCGGTCGGGTATTCGGGAAGGAAGGTGAAAAGCGAAACCATGGCGCGCTCCTGGCAACCGCGATTTGTTGCAACGCAACATAACACGGAAATAGCGTTCGCAAGCGCAAAAACGCTAACCTAGCGTCAATTGAATCCGATCGCCCGCAAGAGCACCGCCGCCCCCACCGTCACCGCGATCATCGCCAGCATGGGCAGCCGCAGCGCGAAGGTCAGGCCAAGCGCCAGAACCACAACGCCCAGAGCGCCCGGATTCAACGCATCGACATCGGGGACCACGACTCGCAGGACCCCGGCCTCGAGCGTGTGGCCGCTGCGGAACAGCAGGTGGATCGCGAACCACAGCGCCAGCTGGCCGATGACGCCCACCGCCGCCGCCGAGACCATGGCCAGCGACCGTGCGGGCCTGGGCCGACGCCCCCACCGCTCGAACAGGGGGCCGCCGGCGAAGATCCAGAGGAACGAGGGCGCGAAGGTGGCCCAGGCGGCCATCAGTCCGCCCAGCAGACCCATGATCCAGGCGCTCTCGAGCGGCGCGGCCTGGAAGGCGCCGACAAAGCCGACGAACACGAACACCAGCACCAGCGGCCCCGGCGTCGTCTCGGCCAGGCCAAGGCCGTCCAGCATCTGGGTGGGCGACAGCCAACCGAAGACCGCCGACGCCTGGCCCAGATAGGCCAGGGCCGCATAGGCTCCGCCGAAGCTAATCGCCGCCAGCCCGCTGAAGGTCAGGCCCATCCAGGCCAAGGTCGAACCCGGCGCGATGGCCCAGGCCAGAGCGATCGGGGCCAGCCAGGCCGCCAGGCACACCAGCGCCACGCGCGCGCCGCCGGCCCTGGCGGGCGCGACGGGAGCCGACGCCTCCCCCTTCCCGCCCAATATCCATCCCACAGCGCCGGCCGCCAGGACCATCAGAGGGAAAGGCAGCACCGTGAACGCCATCAAGCCGAAGGCCCCGATCGCCACGGCCACCCCCGCGCGATCCTTGAGGGTTCTCCGGCCGATCCGCGCCAAGGCCTGGACGACCAGAGCCACGACCGCCGCCTTCAGGCCCAGCAGCACCGGTCCGGCCCAGGCCGAGCGGCCATAAACGACATAGAGCGCCGACAATCCCAGGATCACCGCCAGGCCAGGCAACACAAACAGCAGCCCCGCCGCCAGCCCGCCCCGAATTCCGTGGAGGCGCCAGCCCAGCCAGGTGGCCAGTTGCTGCGCCTCGGGCCCCGGCAGAAGCATGCAGAAGCTCAGCGCCCGGGCGAACGTATCGTCATCGATCCAGCCGCGCGTCTCGACCACCTCGCGATGCAGCAGGGCGATCTGGCCGGCCGGACCGCCAAAGCCCAGCACGCCGACCTTCAGCCAGACCGGCAACGCCTCGGCCAGGGCCGGCGAAGTCCGGGTCACCTCAGGTCCGCCAGACACGCGAGCGGCCGCCCGGCTCGCCCAGGCGCGCGGCCAGCCAGTCGCCGGCCTCCGCGGCCGCCGGGTCGACTGCGGCGGGCGCGCCGATCATCACCATCGCGCAGCCGTTCATCTTCATGGGATCCGTCAGGGGGCGTAGACGAAGTTCCGCAACCAACAGGTCCCTCGTGACGGTTTCCATCGCCCGCAGGAAGGCGTCGAAGGTCTCCAGATCCTTGATCGGCAGCCAGATCGCCAGGGCGGCGCCCGGCGCGCGCGACAGCACCGCGCGGGTCGTCGCCGCGATCCGCTGGTAGTCGTCGGGCCGCTCGAACGGCGGGTCGATGACGATGAAGGCTCGCCCGCCCTTACCCGCCTCCTTGGCGGCGGTGTCGAACCCGTCGGCCTGCAGCGCGCGGGCGTTGGCGCAGGGCGCCAAGGTCTTGCGTAGCAGATCGGCGTCATCGTCGCGCAGTTCGCAGCCGGCATAACGGTCGGCGCTGCGCAGCGCCCGCGCGATCAGGCGCGGCGAGCCAGGATAGAGATCGCCGGACTTGCCGCTGTTCATCTCCTGAACGCCGTCCAGAAGGGGCTGGAACACCGCCGGCGCGTCCGCCGCCGCCTTCAACCGGAAGATCCCAGCCTGCGCTTCGCCCGAGCGCCTAGCCATCTCGCCGGCGAGGTCATAGCCGCCCGCCCCCGCGTGGGTGTCGATCACCGCCAGCGCCGGACTTTCACCCTGAAGAGCCGACAGCATGGCCAGCAGGATCGAATGCTTGTGCAGGTCGGCAAAGTTGCCGGCGTGAAAGGCGTGGCGGTAGTTCATGTGCTGGCTCCTACCACGCCCCGTGCGCGCGACCAGCCTCGCGCAGTTCCTGGACCATCATGGACCAGCACAGAGCCGTCCGCCTCTGGCGTGACTTGCTGGGTCGCATGGAAACGCCAGCGCATCGCGTCCTCGGCCCGTCTCTTATGGATGCGCAGCACCACGTCCTGGATTTCGTCGTGATAGATGCCGAAGCTCTCGTCGGCGAAGGCCTGCAGCGAAAAGTCCTCCGGCGGCGGGGCGGGTTTGTCGAGCACCTTCAGAACGCTCATCCGGTCCAGCCGCCAGGAGCGCGGCTTGCCGCCCTTCCCTTCCAGCGCCACCAGATAGTTGGAGCGCCCGAACAGCACGCCCAGCGGCGTCACCTCGCGCGTCCGGCCCGGCGTTGAGCCGCCTTCGTAACGGAATGAGAGCGCCTGCAGCCCCTTGATCGCCGTGCGGATGGCGCTCAGCACGGCCTGGTCCTCGAACGGGCGTGGCCCCGCGTGGACGGCGATGGTCTCAGCCTGCACCAAGGCCTCGACGTCCGGCGCCACCCGGCGGCGGGCAGAGCCGCGCAGCGCCGACAGAAGCTTGGCCTCCAAGGCATGGAGCGATGCGGCGCGCGTCTCCGCCCCGGAGGCGCGCAGGGAGTCGGCGGCCACGCGCAGCGCCGCCAGTTCCTCGGCGGTCGGGGTCTGAAACACGCCGTCCAGGCCCGAGGGAATGCGGAAGCGCTTGGTCGGCGGATCGTCCACGGCCTCCATCTGCGGGAAC
>NCDQ01000148.1 GCA_002280275.1 Caulobacter vibrioides
GCCTGCGCGGCGCCGGCCGTCACCAGGCTCAGGACGCCGGCGAGGGCGAGTTTACGGCTCACGATGAGCGCCTCCGATAGCGATACGTCCCACGCTGGGTGTTGCGCGCCCGATATGACGTCTGGATTTCAGAGTTTGCGAAAACCGCAACACGGATCAGCGAACAGACGTCCATGGACGGCTCAGCAGCACCGCGCAATTGATCAGGCCGACCAACGAGTAGGTCTGCGGATAGTTGCCCCAAAGCTCACCGTCCGCGAAGCCGATGTCCTCGGAGAGCAGGCCGGCCGGCGTTCGCCGCGACAGCATGTCTTCGAAGAGCGCGCGGGCCTCGTCGCTTCGGCCGGCCAGGTGCAGCGCCTCGATCAGCCAGAAGGTGCAGATGTTGAACGCCGTCTGGGGCGAGCCGAAGTCGTCGGGGATGGCGTAGCGCAGGAGATAGACGCCGCGTCTTAGCCCATCTTCGATCGCCTTCAGAGTCGCGACGTTGCGCGGGTCATCTGCGGTGTGGAAACGCAGATCGACCAGCTGCAACAGCGAGGCGTCCAGTTCGTCGCCATCGAAGGTGGCGGCGAAGCGGCCCAGGGTGTCGTTCCAGGCGCGGTCCTCGATCACTTTGCGCACATGGGCGGCGCGGTCGTTCCAGAAGGCGGCGCGATCGGTAAGGCCCAGCTTTTCGGCCGCGTTGCCCAGGCGATCGCAGGCGGCCCAGCACATAGCCGACGAGTAGGTGTGCACATTGGCCCGCCCCCGGAACTCCCAGAGGCTGGCGTCGGGCTGGTCGTGCATCTGAAACGCCCGCTCGCCCACCGGCTCCAGCGCCTGGAAGTCCTCGACGGTGGCAGGCCGCAGCAGGCGCTCGTCGAAGAAGGCCTGCACGGTCGACAGGACGATCTGTCCGTAGACGTCGTTCTGGATGTGCTCATAGGCCTGGTTGCCGATCCTCACCGGCCCCATGCCGCGATAGCCGGGCAGGGCAGGCGCGAAGCGCTCGGTCAGCACCTCCTCGAACCCCACCCCGAACAGCGGCTGGATATGGCCGCCGTCGGCGCGATCGACGATGTTGCGCAGATAGCCGAGATAGTTCTCCAGGATGTCCACCGCGCCCAGTCGGTTCAACGCCTGCACCACGTAGTAGGCGTCACGCAGCCAGCAGTAGCGATAGTCCCAGTTGCGGCCGCTGTCGGCATGTTCGGGGATCGAGGTGGTGAGGGCCGCGACGATGGCGCCGGTTTCCTCGTGCATGCAGAGCTTCAGGGTGATCGCCGCGCGGATGACCGCCGTCTGCCACTCCAGCGGTACGGCCAAGCCCCGCACCCAATGCTTCCAGTACTGCTCGGTCTCGCGCAGCATCCGCTCGCAGGTCGCCCCGATGGGCGCGTTGAAGCCTTCGTCCGGCCCCAGATACATCGCGATCGGCCGCTCCAGCCGGAACGCCCGCTCCTCCAGAACGTGCGACACCGGCGCGTCGGTCGAGAGGCGCAAGGTCATGTCCGAGCAAAGGTATCGGATATGGTTGGAGCCCGAAGTCCGCTCGGCGAGCTTGGCCCCCCAGTCGGCGGTTGGTCGCAGCCGCAAGGTGATGCGCGCGACGCCGGTGATGGGGCGGATCAGTCGCACGAAGGCGGTCGGGCGGAAGGTGCGGCCAAACTGTTGGTAGCGCGGCGCGAAATCGATGATCTCGAACCGCGCGCCGTCCTCGTCGGCGATCTCGGTGCGCAGGATGGCGGTGTTGCGCAGATAGCCTTGCCGGACCTCGGCGCGGCGCTCGACCTGGACGTCCCAAAGTCCCTTGGCGTCAGAGCTGTCGGGATCGGCGTCGTCGAGCAGGGCGCTGAACACCGGGTCGGAGTCGATCCGGGGCGCGCACGCCCAGACGAAGCGCCCGGCGGTGTCGATCATGGCGCTGACGGCGCAGTTGCCGATCGGAAAGAGGTCGAGTGTCTTTTGTTGCAAGGCCTTGTCCATCATCGCCCCCGAGATCTTTTGGGCGTCGCCCGGGTCGGGATGAAACCAACGGTGTGGCTTGTGGGTTCCTGTTATTGAAAAACGTCTTCGCGGGGCGAGGGGAGGGTTCGCCTTTCACGCTACGCGCGTTGACGCGCAAGGCCCTGCGCGGCCATCTGTAATCCTTAACGCGGCTTGGCCGCGCCAGTGCGGCGGACCGTTCGATAGTGATGCGATTTTCGAGAACCTGCGGCGTCCTGGCGGCGACGTTGAGCCTCCTGTCCCTCGAGGTCGCCCAGGCGCAATCCCAACGCCCGCCTGTGGTGAGCGCGCGCCCGGTGCAGAGCGCGCCCTTGGTTGCGCCCCGTCCCCCGGTTATTCCTCCGGACCTGTCGACGGTCCAGTTCAGCGCCGATCAGGTCGAGGCGCTGCGTGTAGTGCTGGGCGAGGCCTATACGCACGGCTTTGCGATGAACGCCTTTTCGCCGGACCGGGCGATCGAGCTGTACATGGCGGCCGATCCGGCTTCGCGCGCGGCCGGCCAAGCCCAGCTGGTCAGCCTCACCCTGGCCTATGCGCGCGCCGTGCGCACCGGGCGCCTGCCGATCAGCGGCTTCAAGACCGAGTGGGGCTTGCGGCCAGCGGCCTATGATCCTGCACCAGAGTTCGTCGCGGCTGTGCAACAAGGGCAGTTGGCCGAATGGCTGAACACCCTGCCGCCGCCCTATACCGGCTACCAGACGCTGCGGACGGGCCTGGCCACCTATCGCGACATCGCCGCCAAGGGCGGCTGGCTGCCGCTCGCCGCTGGGCCCGTTATGAAAGAGGGCGCGACCGGCGCGCGGGTCGTCGCGCTTGAGGCGCGCCTGGCGGCCGAGGACCCCACCGTCGCAGTCGACGCCGCGCCGGTGTTCGACGAGGCGCTGACCCAGGCGGTCCAGCGGGCGCAGAAGCGCTTTGGCCTCAATCCCAACGGGATTGTCGACAAGGCGACCCTGGCGGCGCTGAACATTCCCGTCGAGCGGCGGATTGACCAGATCGTCGCCAATATGGAGCGCTGGCGCTGGCTGCCCCAGACCCTCCCGGCCGACCGCATTCAGGTGAACGTCGCCGCCGCGATCCTTTCGGTATTCCACCACGACACCCCGACCCTGACGATGCGCGCGGTCACCGGTAGGCCCGGCGACGAGACCCCGATGCTGTCGTCGATGATCCACAGCATCGTGCTGAACCCGCCGTGGAACGTGCCGCAGTCGATCGCGTCGAAGGAGATCTGGCCCAAGGAGCGGGCCAGTCCCGGCTATCTGGCGCGCAACGACTTCATCGTGATCCCGACCGAGGGCGGCGGCACGCGGCTGCAGCAGAAGGCGGGCCCGTTGGCGGCGCTGGGGAAGGTGAAGTTCGACTTCAACAACCCCTACGGCGTCTATCTGCACGACACGCCCAGCCGCGCCAGGTTCGACAGCTTCAGTCGTCTGGCCAGCCACGGCTGCGTGCGCCTGCAAAAGCCGATTGAGCTCGTCAACGAGGTGATGCGCGACGATCCGACCTGGACGCCGGAAAAGGTCAACGAGACCCTGGCGTCCGGCGATACGGTGCGCGCCAAGCTGCCGCAGCAGATCGCGGTCTACCTGCTGTACTGGACGGCCTATGTGACGCCGGACGGGCAGGTGAATTTCCGCCAGGATCCGTATGGCTGGGATCGTGAGCTGGTGCAGCGTATCGCCGCACTGTGATCTGGCTCAGCTTGCATTCTGGTTCGTCATGAGCTGTCCTGCCCGACATTCGGTGTCGGGTAAGGCGTAGTCATGGAACGACGTAAGCTGCTCCAGTGGGGGCTGGGCGCTATCGGGGTCGGGCTTCTGCCGTTCGCGGCGCGCGCCGACGACGACATCATCGGCGCGCTGTTGGAGGGTAAAGCCCCTCAAGCCGCTCCGGTTCCTCCGCAGACCACCGGCGCCGCCACGGTGGCGTCGATTGATCCGCCAAAGCTCGCGCCCGCCGTCGAGCTGCGCTGGCTGCATCTGCACAACGTCCATACCGGCGAGAAGCTCGAGGCGGTCTACTGGGAGAACGGCGCCTATGTGCCGGACGCCGTGACCGCGCTGGACAAGGTGCTGCGCGACTACCGCAACGACGAAGTCCATCCGATCGACCGCAGCCTTTACGATCTGCTCGACCAGATCGCTCGCAAGACCGAGAGCAAGAGCCCGTTCCAGGTGATCTCGGGCTACCGCTCGCCGGCGACCAATCGGTTGCTCTCCAAGCGCAGCGGCGAGGTGGCCAAGAAGAGCCTGCACATGGACGGCAAGGCGATGGACATCTTCCTGGAGGATGTCGAACTCAAGCATGTCCGCGCCGCGGCCCTGGACCTGGGCGTGGGCGGCGTGGGCTTCTATCCGACCAGCAACTTTGTGCATGTCGACGTCGGGCCGGTCCGCAAGTGGACCGGGACCTGAGGGCGCGCGCCGAACTCGCCTCTCAGCCGAATCCGGTAACCAAGCTCTGGCTCGCCCGTCTAGACCATGCTAGCCGGCGATAAGGCCAAGTCGGTGTGGATGGCGGACCCCCAAAGATGAGCGAGCGTCGTGGCAACCCGTTTGGTCTGTTCCTGCTGGGGTTCATCGTCGGCGTTCTGGCCACCTTCGGGACCGTCCTGTTCCTGACGTCGAGCGGCGGTGGTTACGAAGACGGGCCGGCTGAAACGCGCACCGCTGCGGACAACGCCGCAGCGGCCGCCATGGCCGCCAAGTCCAACCAGCCCCCGCCGCCGAGGGCGGAGGCCACCGCGCCCGCACCTGAGGCGCCCGCTGTCCCGTCGGTGCGCCAGACCGGCCCTGCGCCGGAGCTCGATCCCCAGGTGGCTGACGACGCCGCCGCCGCCGGCATGACCTCGCGCACGCGGTAGAGCGTGACGCCGAATGTGGGAACCGGTATCGGCGCGTTTCGCGCTCTAAGTGTCTGATTTAGAGCCTCGTTATCGCGTCAAAACGATTCCGTTTTGACGCGCGAGGCCCTAGAGCATTTCACGACCTGACTGCGTCAGGCCGTGAGCTCTAATCTTTTGTTTTGGCGCATTTTTCTTCACGCGAACCGGAACCACTTCGCTCGAAAAATGCCCTAGCCGGCGAACTGTCCGCACGCTGGTGCGACAAGCCGCCTCATGCCGACACGGAGCCTGCTGACACACGGTTGGCGGCAGGGGAGGCGCAGGTTCCTTGAGTTCTCAAGGAGACCGCCATTGGCCATCAAGGGAAGCTGCTGCTGCGGCGGCGTTCGGTTCGAGCTGTTCGAGCGGCCCGCCATGGTCGGTGTTTGCCACTGCTCGCGCTGTCGCAAGGCGGGCTCGAGCGCCTATGCCTACGTCCGGGCTGAGGCGTTTTGGTGGGTCGCCGGACGTGATCTGGTCGCCCGATACGCGCCCAAGCCGCCCCTTCGGTTCAATCGCTGCTTCTGCGCGCGGTGCGGGACGGCGGCATTGTCCGGGTGCGGCAACCGAATTTCGATCCGGGTGCGCCGGGCGATACAGACCACACCGTCCTCGGGCCAGGCCCCGGGCAGGTAGTCGATGACCGCGAGCTCGGTGCCCTCCATCCCGATCGCCGGGACCCACTGGTGTCCCGGGACATGGGAAGCGGCGGCGAAGACCGGGGCGGTGCGCTTGGCCCCGATCGCGAACTCGACCCCGCGTGCCACGCACGCATCGGCGAGGTCCTTGGCGAAATAGCCCGCGTCCCACCGGGCCCGCACCTGCCCGACACCGGCCGGCAGAGCGGCCAGGGCCCGGTCGAGCATCTCGACGCTGTTGCTGCGTGGGTCGCCGGCCCCGGCCATCAGCTCCGCGGCCAGCGGTACCCCGGCCTCGGCCCAGTACGCGATGTGCGGGCGCAGGTTGCGCTGCCCGGTGTGGGTGTACTGCGCCAGTTCCTTGTCCCGGCCGTAGACCTCCACATCGGTGGC
>NCDQ01000149.1 GCA_002280275.1 Caulobacter vibrioides
GTCGCGGGCCATGATCAAGAATGTCGGCAACGCGGTGCGCGGTCGTCGCCTTGAAGGCGGTTCGACCATCACCCAGCAGGTGGCCAAGAACGTCCTGCTGACCTCAGACGCCACCGTCGGTCGCAAGTTCAAGGAAGCGATCCTGGCCCATCGCTTGGAGCAGTCGCTGACCAAGCAGCAGATCCTGGAACTCTATCTCAACGAGATCTGGCTGGGATATCGCTCGTTCGGCGTCGGCGCGGCGGCCTACAACTATTTCGGCAAGGCCTTGCCGGATCTGACCCTTGCCGAGTGCGCCTATCTGGCCTCGCTGCCTAAAGGGCCGGATAACTATCACCCGATCCGCAATCGGGCCAAGGCGATCACCCGCCGCAACTGGGTGCTGGGCCAGATGGCCGAGCAAGGCTGGGTCTCCAAGGCCGACGCCCAGACGGCGATGGCCGAAGACCTGATCGTCCAGTCCGCGCCCAAGCGCGCCGCCTATCGCGACGCCGACTACTTCGTCGAGGAAGTCCGCCAGCGCGGCATGGCCACGCTTGGACCACGCCTGAACGAAGGCGGCTACTACATGCGCACCACGCTGGACCCCCGCCTTCAGACGGCGGCGCGGGTGGCGCTGATGGACGGCCTCGAGCGGTATGACCGTCGCCATGGCTGGCGGGGCGCCTGGGGGCGGGTCGAACCCAGCGAGCTGAACTGGGAGAAGAAAGCGCTGGCCAAGGCCGCGCCCTCGGAGCGTCGCCAATGGCGCGCGGCCTTGGTGATCTCCAACGACGGCAGGGTCCGTCTGGTTAAGAAGGAAGGCGAGGGGCAGATCGTCGCCGAGGACATGTCCTGGGCCAAGGCCGGCAAGGGCCTGAAAGCCGGCGACTTAGTCTTCGTGGAAAAGACCACCTCGGGCGGTTATCGCTTGCGGCAGATCCCTGTGGTCAACGGCGCCCTGGTGGCGATGGAGCCCTATACGGGCCGTGTGGTGGCGCTGGTCGGCGGCTACAGCTATTCGCTGTCCAACTTCAATCGCGCCACCCAGGCGATGCGTCAGCCCGGCTCGTCATTCAAGCCGTTCGTCTACGCCGCCGCTCTGGAGAACGGCTACACGCCCGCCAGCGTCATCGTCGACAGCGCCATCACCTTCAAGGGCGCGAACGGCGAGGAGTGGAGCCCGGAGAACTATCACAAGGAGTTCTACGGCGCGCAGCCGCTGCGCAAGGGCCTGGAGCAGTCGATCAACGCCATGACCGTGCGCCTGGCGCAGGGCGTGGGCATGAAGAAGATCGTCGACTTCGCCAAGCGCACGGGCGTGGTTCGCGACATGGCTCCGGTGCTCGCCATGGCCCTGGGGGCCGGAGAGACAACGCCCTTCAAGTTGACCGCCGCCTACGCCCCGTTCGTCAACGGCGGGCGTCGGGTCGAGCCGCACCTGATCGAGTTGGTTCAGGACCGCGAGGGCAAGGTGATCTTCCGCGCCGACAAGCGCGACTGCGAGCGTTGCGACGCCGGCTTCAATGGCGACGAGAGCCCTCGTTTCGCCGCGCCGGGCGAGCAGGTCATGGACCCGGTCACCGCCTATCAGGTCACCTCGATGCTGCAAGGCGTGGTCCAGCGCGGCACCGCCGCGGCGGTGAGCTCGCTGGGGCGGCCTCTGGCGGGCAAGACCGGCACGACCAACGAGTATCGTAGCGCCTGGTTCGTCGGCTATTCGCCGAACCTGATCGTTGGCGTCTTTATCGGCTTCGACGACAATCGCTCGCTGGGTGAGGGTGAAACTGGCGCGACCGGCCCCGTGCCGGTGTTCATGGACTTCATGAAGGTGGCGCTGGAGGGCCAACCGGTGGTCGACTTCAAGCCGCCAAAGACCGCCAAGTTCGCCATGGTGCGGGGCGTGCGCGAGGCCTTCCGGCCGGGCACCGAGCCCAAGGTCGAGGTCGCCCCGGCCGACGGTCCGATCCCGTACCAGGATCTTCCGCCGGGCCTTCCGCCGGTTCCGCCACCGGCGGCGCAGCCCGGCAAGCCTGCCCAAAAGCCGGATCCGCTGAGCGGGCTTTACTGACGTCCATTGCGCTCGGGAGCGACGCAAGTTATCTCCCGCGCCCTTCAACACTGTCACGGAGTTACGTGATGCGACCGGATGTCGAGGCCGCTGCGGCCGACATCGAGCAGTCCGTGGGACTGCTCAGGAGGCGTCTTTGACTGGGACGTCGCTCTCCGCAAGCTCGATGAGCTGAACGCCCGGGTCGAGGATCCGACCCTGTGGGACCGTCCGTCCGAGGCCCAGGCCGTGTCGCGCGAGCGCGCGAACCTGGCGGCTAAGGTTGAGGCCGTGCAGTCGATCGAGCGTGACCTCAAGGACGCTCTCGAATACGCCGAGCTGGCCGAAATGGAGTCCGACGAGGACTCGCTGAACGACGCCCGCGCCCAGCTGAAGTCGCTGAAGGAGCGCGCCGGTCGCGCCGAACTCGAGGCGTTGCTGTCAGGCGAGGCGGACGGCAACGACTGCTATGTCGAAATCAACTCCGGGGCCGGCGGCACCGAGTCCTGCGACTGGGCCGGCATCCTGCTGCGCATGTACACCCGCTGGGCCAACGCCCACGGCATGACGACCGAGCTGATCGAAGAAACCGACGGCGACCAGGCGGGCATCAAGTCCGCGACGCTGCTGGTCAAGGGCCCCAACGCCTATGGCTGGCTCAAGACCGAGGCGGGCGTGCACCGTCTGGTGCGGATCAGCCCGTATGACAGCAGCGCGCGCCGTCACACCTCGTTCGCCTCGGCCTGGGTCTATCCGGTGGTCGACGACAATATCGAGATCGAGATCAACCCCTCCGACGTGCGGACCGACACCTACCGCGCCTCGGGCGCCGGCGGTCAGCACATCAACAAGACCGACTCGGCGGTGCGCTTGACGCACATTCCGACCGGGATCGCCGTGGCCTGCCAGGCCGGCCGTTCGCAGCACCAGAACCGTGAAGAGGCTTGGAAGATGCTGCGCGCGCGCCTCTATGAGGCCGAGCTCCAGAAGCGCGAGGCCGCGCAGCAAGCGTTGGAAGACACCAAGACCGACATCGGTTGGGGGCATCAGATCCGCAGCTACGTTCTGCAGCCCTACCAGATGGTCAAGGACCTGCGGACCAACGTCGAGACCTCTGACACGCAGGGTGTCCTGGACGGCGATCTCGACGCCTTCATGGCCGCTTCGCTGGCCCAGCGCGTGGGTCACACCCGCGACGGCGGCGAGGCGCCTTAAGAACGCTAGGGCCGAGCGATCAACAGAAAACGCCCCGGAGTCATCCGGGGCGTTGTCGTTTGGAGTGCTGGGTTGACCTTAGCCGGCGGTCTTGGCGATCGCCAGATGTTCGGGATGCGGCGCCGGTTGCGACGGGGCGGGAGCCGGGCGCTGGAACTTCAGGCTGCGGCCCTGGAAGAAGGCGCCGGTTTCCATCGCCAATTGCTCATGCGTGATGTCGCCATCGACGTACGAGGTGCCGTAGAGGCGAACCTGTTTGGACGTGATCGCACCGACCACGCGGCCGCGCACCTCGACCGCTTCGGCATAGACCGAACCCTCGACATGGCCGGTTTCGCCGACCGTCAGGCGACCGACACGGACGTCGCCCTTGACCACGCCGTCGATCTGCAGCTCGCCCTCGCCGGTGCCGCCACCCTCGATGGTCAGGTCGGCCGACAGCAGCGAGGCGACCTTCGGCGGCGCTCGACGCGCTGGCTCGGACGGCGCGGCGGCCATGGGCGTGGGCAGCGGCTCGATGCGGGCCGGGGCCTTATTGTTCGATTTAGCTTGCTTGCTGAACATACTCACCAGCCTTCAAGAAGCGGTTGGGGTTCTGGGCCTTGCCGTTGACCCAGACTTCGTAGTGCAGGTGCGGCCCCGTCGAGCGACCGGTCGAACCCATGCCGCCGATCCGTGAACCAATGGCCACACGCTGGCCGACACGAACGCCGATCGCGGCGAGGTGGGCGTAGCGGGTCTTGAAGCCGCCGCCGTGGTCGATCTCGATCGTCTTGCCGTAACCCGACCGCACACCGGTGAACGAAACCACGCCCGGAGCGGTGGCCATGATCGGCGTGTGATAGCCGCCCGGGAAATCGAGGCCGGAATGGAAGGCGGGGCGGCGGGTGAACGGATCGAACCGGACGCCATAACTGGACGACAGGGCCGGATTGCTGGTCGGGCGGTAGAAGGGCAGTTTCTTGGCCGCCGCGCCCAGCGATCGCATGTCCGACATGTCGTTGGCGGCCCGTTGGATGCGGGTGGCGAACTCTTCGTCGACGTCCAGGACGGCGGCGAGGGCGCGCGGATCTTTGGCCTCGATCAGCGGACCGCCCAGCGACACGCCGCGACCGGTGTAGTTGCCTGCATCCAGACCGGCCATCCGCATGGCCAAGCGCAGGCGCTCGGCGCGGCTCTTGGCGAAGCTCTCGGCGGCGTCGATCAGGCGTTCCTGATCCATCCGAGTGGCCTGGACCCTTTGCACCGGGCTGGCGGCGAGCAAGCGAGGCTTGGCGACGGTCAGAGCTTCGGCGGCGCCGGGGCGTTGAGCCGCTCATAGTAGGCCTTTTGCTTGATGACCTGCTGGTCGGTCGAGCTGACCGCCAGGGCGTTGACCATCATCGCCGCAGTGCAGACGCCCATCCAGAGCGCGCTGACGGCGACGCCGGCGGCGCCGAGCAGCTGCTTATTTGTGGAGAAAACGTAGCCGCGCATCTCGCCGCCGGAGCGGATGTAGATGTGCCGTTCGGGAAAAAGGGCTTCCAGAGATTGCCGCAGTCGCTTGAAGCGTTTTATCGCCATCGCCCCAGGAAACCCCCCGTTTCAGGTCCCGGCGATATGCAATGATAAAATGGAAGCGCGCAAGCGTCTTCGCGCCCAAAGGGAGCGCGAGTCGAAAAAATGAAGTCTGCGCTTCAATGCTTAATGATCTCTGACAAAAACAGCCACGCCGGAACGATGGTTCCGCGCCGAAACGTCACACGCCGATGCGTTGTTGCAACACTCGAACACGTCTCCAGCGCGAGTGGCGAGGCCTATTTGATCGCCTTGGCGGCGTTCATGACCGCCTTGATGTGGCCGGGCACTTTCACCTTGCGCCAAATCTCGCGGATGACGCCCTCGCGGTCGATCAGGAAGGTCGAGCGGTCGATACCCATGTACTTGCGGCCATACATGCTTTTTTCGACCCAAGCGCCGTAAGCCTCGACGACATCGCCCAGCGTGTCGGCGGCCAGTTCGATGGTCAGGTCGTGCTTGACGCGGAACTTGGCGTGCGAGGCGGCGCTGTCCTTGGACACGCCGATGATCACCGCGCCCAGCTTCTGGAATTCCTCGACTTCCGACGAGAACTGCAGCGCCTCCGACGTGCAGCCGGCGGTGTCGTCCTTGGGATAGAAGTAAAGGACGACGTTCTTGCCCTTGAGGGCCGACAGGCTGACGCGACCGGTGTCGGTCGGCAGGTCGAAGTCGGGAGCCTTGTCGCCGGGCTGCAGCATCGAACGCTTCCTTGAAGTTTGTCATCCCGGCCCGACGCGAAGCGCCGAGCCGGGACCGCCAATGGCCGTGAGTCTAGCCGAGTCCCGCCTTCGCTACGCCAGGGCCGGGATGACAATCAACTCATAACTAAACAGGCTTCACTAACACGATCTTCTTCTTGCCCGCCGCCAGCTTGACGACACCCTCGACGAGGTCGCCGGAGGTGATCAGCCGGTTGGCGTCGGCCATGTGGGTGTACTGCGGGCCTTGCGGGCCTCTTCCTCGCCGTGGGCCATGCGGGTGGCCTCATCAGCCAGCACCTTCTTGGCCTCGTTGATCTGGGCGCCTTCCAGGGCTTCCAGCTCGGCGATCTTGTCCAGCGGCAGGTCGGTGAACAGCTTCAGGAAGCGGCCGACGTCGGCGTCCTCGGTGTTCCGCCAGAACTGCCAGTAGTCGTAGGGGCTCAGCTGCTCGGCGTTCAGCCACACGGCGCCCGCCGCCGTCTTGCCCATCTTGGCTCCGGAAGCTGTGGCCAGCAGCGGTGTCGTCAGGCCAAAGGCGCTCTTCTGGTCGACGCGGCGGGTCAGTTCGACGCCGTTGAGGATATTGCCCCACTGGTCCGAGCCGCCCATCTGCAGCACGCAGCCGTGGGCGCGGTTCAGCTCCAGAAAGTCCACCGCCTGCATCAGCATGTAGTTGAACTCGAGGAACGTCATTGGCTGCTCGCGCTCAAGGCGCAGCTTCACGGAGTCGAACGCCAGCATCCGGTTGACCGTGAAGTGCACGCCGTACTCGCGCAGGAACTGGACGTATCCGAACTTCGACAGCCAGACGTCGTTGTCGACCATGATTGCGTCGGTAGGGCCGTCGCCGAAGGTCAGGAACTTCGAGAACACCGTCTTGATGCCGGCGATATTGGCCTGGATGTCGGCGTCCGACAGCAGCTTGCGGCTTTCGTCCTTGCCCGTGGGATCGCCGACCTCTGGATCAGCGAACCGACGTGCAGGCTGGGCGCGGTGGCGTCGAAACCGATGTAGGCGACGATCGGGCCGCCCTGCGCCGCCGTGTCCAACTCCTCCGGATGGGTGATCTGGTGGATATAGCCGCGCGCCTCCAGGGTTCGCAGGAACTCTGACTTGAAGGACGAGGCGGCGGACATGGATCGACTCTCTATTTGACGTGGCGGGCCGTCTAGCACGGCTTGGTCAGTGTGTGAGGGTTTCATTTCAGACTCCGGGTGAGCGACCGGAGCGCATGATCGACTGGCAAGAAAGCGACCCCGGCGAGGCGGGGGCTAAGCGACGTGTCTGGTCGGCCTCCCGCTATGGCAGCGGGCGGTAATAGGGGCGGGCCAGGACGAAAGCGTCGTTCATGGGGCCTAGCTACCGTTTAACGGGCATGGCAGTCAACGTTCCCATGAAGATCCTGGGATTCATGACCGGCACCTCGTTGGATGCGGTCGACATGGCGGTGCTGGAAACCGACGGCGTCGAGATCCACGCCTTCGGACCGGCGGGGGAGCGCAAGTTGCGGGAGGCGACCCGCGATCTGTTGCTCAAGACCACCGACATCGCCCGCGCCTGGCCGCGCGGCGCGCCTGAGCCGGCGATCTTCGACGAGGCCCGCCGCGCGGTGGCCGACGAGCATTTCCAGGCTGCGGAAAGCTTCCTGGACGAGCACGGTCTCTCGTGGGGCGACTTCGACCTGCTGGGGGTGCACGGCCAGACCGTCCTTCACGAGCGGCCGACAGCCGAGCGACTGGGCCGTACGGTGCAGTTGCTGGACGCCGAGCGCCTGGCCAAGGCCTGCGGCAGGCCAGTGGCCTTTGATTTCCGCACCGCCGATGTCGCCGCCGGCGGGGAGGGCGCGCCGCTTGCGCCGATCTACCACGCCGCCCGCGCCCGGGCCTCGGGTCTCTCCGCGCCGGTGGCGGCGCTGAATGTCGGCGGGGTGGCCAACATCACCCTGATAGGCGCGGACGGCGATCTGCTGGCCTTCGACACCGGGCCCGGCCGCCTATTTCGACGCGCCGGCGCCCAAGTCGCTGGATCGCTACGACTTCTCGCTGGCGCCGGTCGAGCATCTCTCGGCGGAGGACGCGGCGGCGACCCTGGTGGCTTTCACGGCCGAGGCGGTGTTCAAGGCCTTCGCCCAGACCGGCGAGACGCCCAGCGCCCTGATCGTCTGCGGCGGCGGACGACACAATCCGGCGATCATGCAGACCCTGGCCAAGCGCGCGCCCGTGCGGGTGAAAAGCGCCGAGGCCTATGGCTGGCGCGGCGACAGCATCGAGGCCGAGGCTTTTGCGTATCTGGCGGCGCGCACGGCGAAGGGGCTGCCGATCAGCTTCCCGGGCACCACGGGTGTGAAAACGCCGATGACGGGAGGGCGGATCGCTCAGCCCTGACACGCCCAGACTTGGTCACAATTTTGGATTGAGCTTGCGTCGCTTTGAAGTCGGGGGCGAGCATGATCGGGATTCTGTTGGCGGTGTTGCTGGTCACGAGCGACGCGCCGTCCCTTAGTCCGCGCGCCGCCGAGTTGATCGCGCCCGTCCGCCAGGCCTTAGACGCTGAACGCAAAGCCCAAGCCGCCCTGCCGCCGCCGGCGAACGACTCGGAAAGGCTGGAGCGTATGGGACGGTTGGATCAGGTCGGACGGCGCGTCCTGATCCAGATCGACCTGTCCGTGCTGCCGGCCGAGGAGCTGAAGGCCGCTGAAAAGGCTATGTGGGCGCCGATCGAGGAAGCTGACGCCGAGAATGAGAAGGCCTTGCTGGCCATGGTGCCGCCGGAAGGCTGGTTTCTAAAGAGCCGCTATGGGGACAGAGCCGCGAAAGCGGCGTTCAATATCGTCCAGCATTCGAACCTCGAGCTCTGGCGGCGGTTCGTGCCCGTGCTCGAGCCGCTCGTGGCTAGTGGCGAGGTCGATGGCCAGAGCTACGGCCTGATGTATGACCGGCTGGCGCTTAATGAGGGACGACCCCAGCGCTATGGCAGTCAGATGGTCTGCAAGGACGGCAAGTATGTAGTCGACACGCTAGAAGCGCCGGAGGCAGTGGACGAACGCCGAAAAGCCATGGGCTTTCTTACGCCGCTCGCTGAATATGAAGCGGCGTTCGCCAAGTATCCGCCCTGCAACTGATCGCCAACGAAAAAGGCCTCCCCGAGGGGAGGCCTTTTGAATGTCTAGATCGGGTTTTCCGCCAGGCGCTTGTCGAGATAGTCGCTGACGCTCTTCTCGACGCTGGGCAGGTGCTCGGCCCAGAAGTGGGTGGCCTTGTCGATGACCTCGTAGTCGATCGTGATGCCCTTCTGGGTGCGCAGCTTGGTGACCACGCGCTCCACCTCGACCGGCGGGGTGATGGTGTCGGCCGATCCGGTGAGGAACAGGCCCGAGGCTGGGCAGGGGGCCAGGAAGCTGAAGTCGTACATGTTGGTCGGCGGCGACACCGAGATGAAGCCGTCCGTTTCCGGGCGGCGCATCAGCAGCTGCATGCCGATATAGGCGCCGAAGTCGAAACCGGCGACCCAGGTCTGGCTGGCGGTCGGGTTGCTGGTCTGCAGCCAGTCCAGCGCCGTGGCCGCATCGGCCAGCTCGCCGATGCCGGCGTCGAACTCGCCCTGGCTGCGGCCCACGCCGCGGAAGTTGAAGCGCAAGGTCGCGAAACCACGCTTCATGAACAGGTGATACAGTTGCACCGAAACCGGGTGGTTCATGTGACCGCCGGCCTTGGGGTGCGGATGCAGGATCAGCGCGATGGGCGCCGTTTCGGTCTTGCCCGGAGAATAGCGACCTTCGATCCGGCCGGACGCGCCGGTCAAAATCACATCAGGCATGTCGTCCCCTTCAGCTGGCCACGGCGGAGCCCGGCCTTTTTGAGGGCCGGAATACTTGACCGCCGCGCTTGGTCTTCCTAAATCGCAGCCGCAACGCGGACAGACCGTCCGCGCGCGAAGTCGCGGCTTGTAGCACACGCAAAAGCCGATGCGCGCGGAATCTGCAAGGGGTAAGGCTGATGCGCCTGAGCACCAAAGGCCGATGCCTGGCGGGGGCTATCGCCTGGCCAAAGCGTCGGATGAGACCTTCATCGCCGACATTGTCCTGGCGGTGGACGAGCCGCTGCGCGCCACCCGCTGCAACTTCACCAAGGGTCAGGCCAAGGGCTGCATGGCCGGCGGCGAGCGCTGCATGACCCATAATCTGTGGGAAGAGATGGGCCGGCAGATCCACGGCTATCTCGCGTCCGTCTCGGTCGCCGACGTGCTGGCGGGTGAACTGCGCCCGGCGCGTCCGATGGAGATCGCGGCCGAGTGAACGCTTTCCGACCCTCGATCTACCTCGACTACAACGCCACGGCGCCCCTGAGGCCCGAGGCGCGCGAAGCGCTGCTGCGCGCCCTGGAGAGCCCGGCGAATCCCTCTTCCGTCCACGCCGCCGGCCGCGCCGCCCGCGACGTGGTCGAGCGCGCCCGCGCCGAGGTCGGGGCCCTGGTCGGCGTGCCGGCCGGCTCGGTCACCTTCGTCAGCGGCGGCACAGAGGCCAACGCCTTGGCCATCGAGAGCGCCAAGATCGCGGGCGTCGAGCGCATCATCATTTCCGCCATCGAGCATGACGCGGTGGCCGAAACGGCCAAGGCCTCTGGCCTGCCGGTCGAGGTCCTGCCTGTGGATAGCCGCGGTGTCGTTGATCTCGACTGGTTGGCGCAAGCGCTTGAAAAGCCAGGCAAGGCCCTGGTCTGTCTGATGTTGGCCAACAACGAGACCGGCGTCATTCAGCCTGTGGATAAGGCCTCGGCCCTGGTGCGTGCCCGCGACGGCTGGCTGCATGTCGACGCCGTCCAGGCCGCCGGCAAGATCGCCATCGACTTCTCAGGCCTCGGCGCTGACACCATGGCCCTGTCGGCGCACAAGCTGGGCGGGCCGCAGGGCGTCGGCGCGCTGGTCGCTGGGACCCGCGCGACCATCACCCGCCGCCTGCACGGCGGCGGTCAGGAGCGCGGCCGCCGGGCCGGCACCGAGAACGTTGCCGGGATCGCCGGCTTCGGCGCCGCCGCCAAGGCGGCTCAGCAGGGTCTTGCCTCGATGGCCGAACAGGCCCAATGGCGCGACGCCTTGGCAGAGCGGGTCAAGGCGCAGGGCGCCATCGTGCTGGGCGAGGGCGCTGATCGTCTTCCTCAGACGTTGTGCTTTGCAGGCGAGGGCTTCGGTTCCGAGGTTCAGGTCATGACCATGGACCTGGCCGGCGTCATGGTCAGCGCCGGCAGCGCCTGCTCGTCAGGCAAGGTCAAGGCCAGCCGCGTGGTGGAAGCCATGGGCCGCGCTGATCTCGCCCCATTCGCCCTGCGTATCAGTGGCGGCTGGGCGAGCACGGAACAAGATTGGACTAAGTGCGGCGACGCCTGGCTCGCCGCCTGGAAGCGTATCGGCGCCCGGCGCCGGGAGGTGGCTTAATGGCCGCGGTCAAAGAGACTGTCGAAACCGTCGCCGCGCTCGAGAAGTACGAGCACGGCTTTACCACCGACATCGATCAGGAGTTCGCCCCCAAGGGCCTCTCCGAAGACATCGTGCGCTTCATCTCGGCCAAGAAGGAAGAGCCGGAATGGATGCTGGAGTGGCGGCTTGAGGCCTATCGCCGCTGGCTGGCGATGGACGAGCCCGACTGGGCCAAGGTCAGCTATCCGCCGATCGACTACCAGGACACCTATTACTACGCCGCGCCGAAGACCAAGGAAGGCCCCAAGAGCCTGGACGAGGTCGATCCGGAGCTGCTGGCTGTCTACGAAAAGCTCGGCATTCCTCTGAAGGAACAGGCGGTTCTGGCCGGCGTCGAAGGCGCGCCGCGCTATGCGGTCGACGCCGTGTTCGACAGCGTCAGCGTGGTGACCACCTTCAAGAAAGAGCTGGCCCAGGCCGGCGTCATCTTCTGCTCGATGAGCGAGGCGGTCCGCGAGCACCCGGAGCTGGTGCGCCAGTACCTGGGCAGCGTGGTGCCGACCTCCGACAACTATTTCGCCTGCCTCAATAGCGCGGTCTTCTCGGACGGCAGTTTCGTCTACGTCCCGCCGGGCGTGCGCTGCCCGATGGAGCTGTCGACCTATTTCCGGATCAACGCGAAGGATAGCGGCCAGTTCGAGCGCACCCTGATCATCGCCGACAAGGGCGCGTACGTTTCGTATCTGGAAGGCTGCACGGCCCCGATGCGCGACGAGAACCAGCTGCACGCGGCCGTGGTCGAGCTCGTTCTGCTGGACGACGCCGAGATCAAATATTCGACCGTCCAGAACTGGTACCCGGGCGATCCCGAGACCGGCAAGGGCGGCATCTACAACTTCGTGACCAAGCGCGCCGATTGCCGCGGCGACCGCTCCAAGGTCAGCTGGACCCAGGTCGAGACCGGCTCGGCCATCACCTGGAAGTATCCGTCCTGCGTGCTGCGCGGCGAGGGCTCTTCGGGCGAGTTCTATTCGATCGCCGTGACCAACGGCCACCAGCAGGCCGACACCGGCACCAAGATGATCCACCTGGGCGCCAACACGCGCTCGCGGATCGTCGCCAAGGGCATCAGCGCTGGCAAGTCGACCTCGACCTATCGCGGCCTGGTCTCGGCCCACCCCAAGGCCAAGGGCGCGCGCAACTTCACCCAGTGCGACAGCCTGCTGATCGGCAAGGACTGCGCGGCCCACACCGTGCCCTATATCGAGGCCCGCAACGGCCAGTCGGTGTTCGAGCACGAGGCCACCACCACGCGGTTGTCGGACGACCAGCTGTTCTACTGCCAGCAGCGCGGCCTCTCGGAAGAAGAGTCGGTGGCCCTGCTGGTCAACGGCTTCGTCAAGGACGTGCTGCAGCAACTGCCCATGGAATTTGCTGTCGAGGCTCAGAAGCTCGTGGCGATCAGCCTGGAGGGCAGCGTGGGATGACCAACGTCACCCTCTATCAGCCCGTCGGCCTGGAAGAGCTGCAAGCGATCAAGGCGTCGGACTGGAGAGCCTTTCCGCCGCATGACATCGAGCAGCCCATCTTCCGGCCGGTCACCAGCGAAGCCTTCGCGGCCCAACTGGCCCGGGACTGGAACGCGGCGCACACGACCTATCGCCGTGGATATGTCGTTCGGTTCGCCGTGTCGAAGACGTTCCTCGACGCCTACGAGAACAAGGTGTCCGGCACGCCCGGGCACGAGGAGTACTGGATCCCGTCTGAGGATCTTTCGCTGCTAAACGCCGCCATCCAAGGCCAGATCGCCGTCGCCGGAACCTTCGCGGGGCACGACGCCGAGTATAGAAAACTCAACGAGACCCATGCTTAAGATCCAGAACCTTCACGCCCGCGTCGAGGACAAGCCGATCCTGAAGGGCGTCACGCTGGACGTGCCGGCTGGCGAGGTCCACGCGATCATGGGCCCGAACGGGGCCGGCAAGTCGACCCTGTCCTATGTGCTGACCGGCCGCGATGGCTATGAGGTTACGGAAGGGGCGGCGAGCCTAAACGGCGAGGACCTGCTGGCGCTGGAGCCGAACGAGCGGGCGGCCAAGGGCCTGTTCCTGTCGTTCCAATATCCGCTGGAAATTCCGGGCGTTCCGGCCCTGACCTTCATCCGCACCGCCCTCAACGCTCAGCGCCGCGCGCGGGGCGAGGACGAGATCGCCGCGCCGGCCTTCCTGAAGCTGGCCAAGGAGAAGGCCGCGTCTCTGAAGATCGACTTCGAGATGCTCAAGCGCGGCCTGAACGTCGGCTTCTCGGGCGGCGAAAAGAAGCGGATGGAAATCCTTCAAATGGCGATGCTTTCGCCGAAATTCCTGATCCTCGACGAGACGGACAGCGGCCTCGACATCGACGCCTTGAAGATCGTTTCGGAAGGCGTCAACGCCCTGCGCTCGCCCGAGCGCGGCATGCTGGTGATCACCCACTACCAGCGCCTGCTGGACCACATCAAACCCGACAAGGTCCACGTGCTGGCCGCTGGCCGCATCGTGGCCTCGGGTGGTCCTGAGCTGGCGCTGCAGCTGGAAGCCGAGGGCTATGACCGCATCGTGGGGGCGGCGGCTTGATGACGACCCTGATCAAATCCTCCCCCCAGCGGGGGAGGTGGTCCGCAGGACCGGAGGGGGAAGTGTTCATCCCCACCGTCGGCTGGACTTCCCCCACCGTCGGCTGCGCCGACACCTCCCCCATCGGGGGGAGGATTTTGTCATGACCCTTTCGACCGCCCTCAAGACCGGCGACCTCTCGGCGCTGCCCTCGCGGCGCGACGAGGACTGGCGCTGGACCGACCTGCGGGGCCTGCTGAAGACCCTGCCGCCGGCCGCGCCGGCGCATGACGGCGAGGTTCCGGCCGGCCCATTTGCGGGCTTGGCTGACTCTGAGACCGTGTTCGTCAACGGGCGCCGCACCGCCGCGTCGGACGTCGCCTCAGGTGTCGTCGCCCTGCGCTTCGTCGCCGTGGCCGACAAGACCGCGCAGGGCGCCAGCCACGCCCTGGTCGTCAAGCCAGGCGAAAGCTTGGTGCTGCTGGAAAGCCATGAAGGCCGCGCCGGGGCCTATGTCTCCGACGTCGCGCTCGACATCGCCGTGGGCGAGGGCGCGTCGCTGGAGCGGATCGTGCTGGTCGACGATGAGGCCGAGGCGGTCAATGTCGTCACCGCCGAGGTTACGCTTGCCCCCGGCGCCAAGTTCGCCCAGACCGTCCTGACCTCTGGCGCGCGTCGCCAGCGGATCGAGACTCGCGTCCGCCATCCTGGCGCCCACGCCGAGGTCCGCCTGGACGGCGCCTATCTGCTGGAGGGCCAGCGCCACGCCGACCTGACCAGCGTCGTCACCCACGGCGGCCTCGACGGCGTCACCAGCCAGTTGACCAAGGGCATGGTCACCGACCAAGCGCGCGGCGTCTTCCAGGGGCGGATCGTCGTCGAGAAGGGCGCTGACCAGACCGACGCGCGCATGGGCCACCACGCCCTGATCCTGTCGGACAAGGCCGAGATCGACGCCAAGCCCGAGTTGCTGATCTTCGCCGACGACGTCTCCTGCGCCCATGGCAACACGATTGGCGCGCTGGACGACGAGGTGCTGTTCTACGCCAAGCAACGCGGCATTCCCGAGGCCGAGGCCAAGGCTATGCTGACCGTGGCCTTCGTCGGCGAGGTTATCGAGCGGATCGAGCACGGGGGTGCGCGCGAGCACGCCGCCGCCTGGGTCGCCCGCAAGCTGGGGAGCGAGGCCTGATGGCTTTTGACGCGCCCTACGACGTCGCCGCGATCCGCGCCCAGTTCCCGATCCTGGCGCGAGAAGTCCACGGCAAGCCATTGATTTACCTGGACAGCGCCGCCAGCGCCCAGAAGCCGGACGCAGTGCTGGACGCGATGATGGGCCTAGCGCGGACCTCCTACGCCAACGTCCATCGCGGCCTGCACACGCTCGCCAACGAAACGACCGAAGCCTATGAAAAGGCGCGGGAAACGGTCGCAAGCTTCATCAACGCCGATCGCGATGAGGTCGTCTGGACCAAGAGCGCGACCGAGGCGGTGAACCTGGTCGCTTCGTCGTTCGGCCAGTCGCTGAACGCTGGCGACGAGATCGTGCTCTCGGAGATGGAGCACCACGCCAACATCGTGCCGTGGCACTTCCTGCGCGAGCGCAAGGGCGTCGTGTTGAAGTTCATCCCGGTGCTGGATGACGGGCGGTTGGACATGGAGGCCTATAAGGGCCTGCTGTCGGACAAGACCAAGATGGTCGCCGTCACCCACATGTCGAACGTGCTGGGCACGGTGAACGATGTGCCCGAGATCGTCCGCCTGGCCCACGCGGCCGGCGCGCCGGTGCTGCTGGA